>NZ_JBNHHB010000046.1:0-36763 GCF_059091905.1 Arthrobacter sp. Dra40 | reverse complement strand
GGCAACCTGTCCGCCTCCGCCGTTTAAGGCTTAAGGCAGGAACGCTAGTACTCCACCACGGGGGTCAGCGTCACGTTTCCGTCGTTGACGGACAGCCTCCCGGTGAAGCCGAACTCCTGCTCGATTTCGCGTTGAACCGAGGCCCCGGTGAACAGGTCGATCTCCACAACCTGCAGTTTGGCAACGCCGGTCAGCGGGCTCAGCACCCAGCTGCCCTTGAACGGCTCCACTTTGACCTCGGGATACTTCACAATGGACCAGTCGATGGTATTGTCCTGCACCCGGTCCATCGCGGCACTGAAGGGGCAACCGGAGGGCTGCAGCACGCGCTGCTCGGCGCAGGAGTCGAGGAACGCGTTGACCTGGCCGCCCAGGTCCTTCAAGAGTTTGGGTGTGGCGGCTGTTGCCAGCGAGAGCCGGGCGTCCTGTGCGTTCTCCGGGCCGGTCAGTACGGACTCGACAACCGGGGCAGCAAAGTAGTCGCTGGCGTAGTGGGCTTCGAAGGCGCCGGGGTAAAAGACGGCGAAGGAATTTTTGCCCTCCGGCAGGGCCACCCGTTCGCCGTTGAGTGAGGCTTCGTTCTCATTGATGACGTCCACGCTGATGGTGGGAAGCGTGGTGGGTACGAAGGACCACTGGTTGAAAAAGAGCCACGTGGTGCCCGTCTTTTCCAAGGTGAACATCGAGGTGTGTGCCTCGCCGCCGACCGTGTAATGGACCGGCAGGTCCACCTTGTTGTCGCCCGCCGCAACCGGATCCCCGAGTTCCAGGTTTTCGATGTCCGCTACCGAGGCCTTGAGCGCGGCGCCGTCCAGCATGGCGGCGTTGGCGTCGGGTACGGTTGCGTGGAGCAAACCGAGCGCTGCGCCGCCGTCGCCGTCTTCGAGCGCATTGAAGTACGCCTTCACTTGGTGCTGCGGGCTGAACACGAAGGCGTTGACCAGGACAATGGTCAGGGCAGCAGCGGCCACGGCAAGCATCAGACACAACAGCCACCTGGCCACGGTCCTAAGCACTGTCGAATTTCCCACCAGCCCTACGTTACCTGCTGGCAGGGCGGTTGCCCGGATCGGCATGGCCTCCGTTACAGCGATCACAGCCTGAGGCGACACCGGTGCGGCACTGCCAGAGCCGGCGCCGGCGCCGGCCCCCGGGTCCCCGGCCAGCCCGCGCCCGGGTCCACGTCCGGCAACCGGGCGGTGTGCAGCGCCAAATCCTGCAGGGCTCTCTGCCATAATCGGCTCATGGAGATGGCAGCGGAGGACCTGATGCATCTGCGGCGCTGCGTGGAACTTGCCCGTGAAGCATTGGACGATGGCGATGAGCCGTTCGGCTCGGTCCTGGTCGACGCCAACGGCAACGTGGCGTTCGAGGATCGCAACCGGGTCAAGGACGGGGACCAGACCCGGCACCCGGAATTCGCCATCGCCCGCTGGGCGGCCAAAAACCTTCCGCCCGGGGAACGCCTCGCGGCAACTGTCTACACTTCGGGCGAGCACTGCGCGATGTGTTCGGCAGCGCACGCTTGGGTGGGCCTGGGACGGATCATCTACGCCGTGTCATCGGAACAGCTGAGCCGGTGGCTGGCGGAGTGGGGCGTTGAACCGGCGCCTGTGGCCCCGTTGCCGATCCAGACGGTGGCGCCGGGGGTCGCCGTCGGCGGGCCGTCCGCCGAACTGGAGGACCAGGTCCGCGAACTGCACCGGCAGTTCCACCGGCTCTGAACGGCCGGCCGGCTGGGAAGCGGGAGCGCCTACGCCACCGCGAACGGCGGGCGCATCAGCCCTTCGTCCACGGACTCTGCCGGATCGGAACCGAGTTCAACGATCTTGTTGTGGGCATCCACATGCACCACCGACGGAACGAAGGACCGGGCTTCCGCGTCGGTCATGTCGGCGTAGGTGATAAGGATGACCAGATCGCCCTCATGCATCAGATGGGCGGCGGCACCGTTGATGCCGATCACGCCTGAGCCGCGTTCACCGGCGATGGTGTAGGTCTCCAGACGGGCGCCGTTGGTGACGTCCACTATGGATACCAGTTCGCCGGGGAGGATGTCGGCAGCGTCCAGCAGGTCGAGGTCCACGGTCACGGACCCGACATAGTGCAGATCCGCGTGCGTGACAGTTGCACGGTGGATCTTGGACTTGAACATTTTGCGCATCATCGCCTACCAGTTTAGTCTCCCGCCCGCCACCGGTGAAACGGCCCCTCATCTGGCCTGCCGGTAATGCCGGGTCTAGGGTGGAGCCATCAGGGTGCGACAGCCTGCCGGTGTGATCCTCAAAGCAGGAGGCATGTGATGGGTTCGGAAATCGGCAGAGACCGGGGCGACGTCGGCGGCGCCTGGCCGGGAGGCGAAGGACTGGTTTCGAGAGACCAAGCGGATGCCGGGCCGCCCGCCGCACAGGCAGGACCGGCGCCCACGCAGGCGCTGCCGGTAGCGCCCCGGGAGAACCTGCCCGTGGACCAGCAAGAGACCGCCGCATTCGACCGCCCTGTCACCGCGGAGAGCATGGACCCGGACGCCATCGGCCGTGGGGAACCCGATGACGCCTTCACCGCCGAGCGGTATTACCAGGACACCAGCGCCTACCGACCCGAAGCCGTCCCTGACCGGGAATCGGTCTATCTCCGGCAACACAGTGCCTATGGCGGGGTGAGGCTTGGTTCGGCGTTTTTCGGCTGGCTGACCGCAGCTGCGTCCATCGTCTTGCTCACGGCCATTCTCGCCGGTGCTGCCGCAGCATTCCGGGTGGACACGGATGCCCGGATTCGCGGCTGGATGGACGGCATCTCAAGCGGCAGCACACCCGCCGCTGTGACAGCGGGGGCGGCTCTGGCCGCACTGGTCCTCGTCGCCTATTTTTGCGGCGGCTACGTGGCGGGACGAATGGCCCGCTTCGACGGCGTCCGGCAGGGCTTCGCAGTCTGGTTTTGGGGCATCGTCATGACGGTCATCGCCGGGGTGGTTGGGCTGGCCGCGGGCGGACTCCGGGTACTGACGGGACCGGCGCCCGTCCCCGTCGTAGAACGCCCCGTCGAGCAGCTGGTGTTGCCGGGACTGATCGCGCTGGCACTCATGCTGGCGGCGAGCTTGGCCGGGTCGCTTCTGGGCGGCGCGGCGGGCATGCGCTACCACCGTGCGGTAGACCGTGCGGGCTTCGAACCTGACGACGGCGAGTAGCACGCCGCAGGCGCAGGACACACAAAGGCACCCCGGTCCGAGGGCCGGGGTGCACAGTGTTGATGGAGCGGGCGACGGGAATCGAACCCGCGTATCGAGCTTGGGAAGCTAGCGCTCTACCATTGAGCTACGCCCGCACAAGACCCGCCGTGGGCGGATCCAATCAAACAACGAAACCGAGTTTACCCCAGGTCGGCGACGAGCCGGAATTCAGGCGGGCTGGCCGGCCGTGGAGGTTTCGCGCTCGCGGGCTTCGGCGATTTCCTCCGCCCGGGCCCGGTTGGCCTCCTCGGTCAGCGCAGCACCGGCCACGGCATCACGGGTGAGGTTTTCACCGGTTTCCGGATCGAACAGGTGCATCTTTCGGGTATCCAGCCAGAGCTCCGCGGAGCGCCCGCCGCCGCGGATTCTGCTGGCTGCGTCGAGGGTGACCACAATCTGGGGCCGCAACTCGTCAGCGTCCATGTCAGCGGCCAGCGAATTCAGCAGCTCACGGACCTCAGGATCCGGGTCGAAGTTGATGTAGCCGTACTGCTCGTTGCCCAGCCACTCGGTGTGTGTCAGTTCAGCCATGAACGTGGACCCCAGGTCCTTTTTGTGCTCTTCCACGAGCGAAGCATCCTCAAAGAACTCCGGCCGCAGTCCGGCCAGCACCACCCGTCTGCCTTCGGCTGCCCTGGCCCTGTCCGCGGCCACCGGGATGTTCCCGATCGGCGTCCTCAGGACGCCGCCCTCCAAGGTGGCCGGCAGGAAGTTCATCGAGGGCGATCCGATGAAACCGGCCACGAACAGGTTGGCGGGCTGTTCGTACAGTTCGCGCGGGGAAGCAATCTGTTGCAGCACCCCCTTCTTCAGCACGGCCACCCGGTCGCCCAAGGTCATCGCTTCTGTCTGGTCGTGGGTGACATAGACACTGGTGACGCCGAGGCGACGCTGCATCTGCGAGATTTCCGAGCGCATCTGGCCGCGCAGCTTAGCGTCCAGATTGGACAAGGGCTCGTCGAACAGAAAGGCGTCGGCCTGGCGCACGATCGCCCGTCCCATGGCCACACGCTGGCGCTGGCCGCCGGACAGGTTCCCCGGTTTGCGTTCCAAATGGTCGGTCAGCTCCAAGGTCTTCGCGGCGTCGGTGACGCGCCTGCGGATATCGTCGTCGCTGAACTTCCCTTTCGCCAGGCGCAGCGGGAAGGCGATGTTTTCGAACACCGTCAGGTGCGGGTAGAGGGCATAATTCTGGAACACCATGGCTAGGTTGCGGTCCCGGGGTGCTTTCTCATTGACGCGCTCGCCGTCGATCAACAGGTCCCCGGACGTGATGTCCTCGAGCCCGACGATCATCCGCAGCAGCGTTGACTTGCCGCAGCCGGAGGGGCCCACCAGGATAATGAACTCGCCGTCGGCGATGTCGATGCTGACATCGTTGACGGCGGGAAATCCGTCCCCGTACTCTTTGACGAGGTTCTGCAACGTAATGGATGCCATGGGAAATCCTTTCCTGCCGCGGGCTCAGCCCTTGACGGCGCCTTGGGTCAGGCCGGAGACGATTTGGCGCTGGAACAGCAGGACCAGCAGCACAACGGGAATGGTGACGATAATGGCCGCCGCGGAGATCGCGCCGACGGGGGACTCGAACTGGGAGGCGCCAGTGAAGAAGGCAAGCGCCGCAGGAACAGGCCGTGCAGCCTCGGTGGAGGTCAGCGAGATGCCGTAGACGAAGTCGTTCCACGCGATGAAGAAGGCGATGATCGCCGTCGTAAACACCCCCGGTGCTGCCAGCGGCACGATGGCTTTGCGGAACGCCTGCCAGGTGGTGGCCCCGTCAACCTGCGCTGCCTGCTCCAGTTCCCACGGGATCTGCCGGAAGAACGCAGCCAGGGTCCAGATGGAAATGGGCAGGGTCAGCGAGAGGTAGGGGATGATCAAACCGGGCCAGGTGTCGTACAGCCCGATGGTGCGCCAAACGTTGAAGAGGGGTGTGACGATCGAAATTACCGGGAAGATGGAGACCGCCAGGGCGGTGGTCAGAATGACCCTCTTGCCGGGGAAATCGAGCCGGGCGATGGCGTAGGCGCACAGCGTGGCCAGGACGACGGCGATAAACGTCGCGATGAGTGCGATGCCAATGGAGTTGCGCAGGGAACTCAGGAACAGTTCCTGCGCCGATCCGACCAGGATCTGCTCGTAGTTGCTGCCCGTCCAGGTGCTGGGCAGGAACTGCCCGGAGGTCAGGTCACTGGGCAGCTTGAACGACGTGGCCAGGATGGAAGCCACCGGAAACAGCGCGTAAAGGACCACCAGCACGGAGATGATGGTCCAGGCAACCCGCTCCTTGGTGCGCGACGCTTTCATCACTTGTCTCCTCTCTGGCCGGCCAGGTCGACTTTGAACAACTTGACGGCAATGAAACAAATCAACAGCACGCAGACAAACAAAAGCACGGACACCGCCGAGCCGAGTCCGATCTCCAGACGCCCGATGGACGTGCGATAGGCCAGCAGCGAGAGCACTTCGGTGTTAAACGCACCGTTGGTCATGATGAAGACATTGTCGAAGATGCGGAACGCATCCAGCGCCCGGAAGAGCACGGCGACCATGATCGCGGCCTTCATGTTCGGAAGGATCACCCGGCGCATCCGCTGCCACCAGCTGGCGCCGTCCACCTCGGCCGCTTCCGTGAGTTCGTCGGGGACCTGGGCCAAACCGGCCAGCAGGAGCAGCGAAATGAACGGCGTGGTCTTCCAGATTTCACTGGCCATGATCACCGCCAGCGAGGTCCACGTGCCGGCAAACCAGTTCAAATCCGGGTCTATTCCGGGCAGCCAGCTGAACCAGTGGTTCACGAACCCGGAGTTGATGTCGAACATATAGAACCAGGCAAACGCGGAGACGACGGTGATGATGCCGTAGGGAACCAGGATGGCGGTACGCAGCCAGCCCCGCACCGACTTGAGCGCTTTGTGCATCACCAGAGCCAGCGCGAACCCCAGGATGAGTTCGACGACGACGGTCACGACCGTGATCAGCAGCGTGACTCCGAGATCCCGCCACCACACCATGTCCGTGAGGACTACGCCGTAGTTGCCCAGCCCGATGAACTTGCGCTGGTCGGGCGCGGTGAGCCGGTAGCTGAAGAGCGAGTCGAACAGTGCCTGCAGGATCGGGTAGGCCGTGACGGCCAACATGATGACGAAGGCCGGTCCGGCCAGCATCCAGCCGAGCCGTCGTTCGGCTTTGGCGCGCTCGCTGTACTGCTGGACCGCGCGGCGGCGGCCGGTGCGGCTCTCCCTGCCGTTCGGAAGCGTTGGCGTTTCAGTCGCGGTGCTCACAGCAGGCTCTCCCCCCGTAGAACGGAAACGATGAACTGCGAGGTCTGCTCCGGTGTCGTGGCCGGATCCACCTGGGACGGCGGAGCGAAGTTCTGCTGCAGGCTGGTGGAAACTTCGTTGTAGAACACGGTCTGCGGACGCGGTGCCGAGAGCTCCAGCGATTCGCGGATGGTGTCCGCCATCGGGAAGGATTCCTTAATCCTCGGGTCCTTGTAGGCCTCGGTATTCGAGGGCGGATTGCCATTGGTGACGAAGTACTCGGCCTGGTTCTTCGGGGTGACGATGCACTCAATGGCCTTGTAGGCAAGATCCGGGTGCTTGCTGGCGGCTCCCACACCCAGATTAATCCCGCCCAGCGGCGGTGCGGCAGGCTCGCCGGGGTTGACCCGCGGATAGAGAGTCCAGCCGATGTCCTCGGGCAGCGAAGCACTTAACGTGCCGTCTTTCACCGCCGTGTTGGTCGCCGGCCAGACAAACGGCCAATTGACCATGAACGAGCCCTCGTCGCCCTGGAAGAGGATCATCGAGTTGTTCTCGTCCTGCGTAGGCAGGCCGGGCCCGCCCAATCCCTCCTTGCCGATGGTGGAAATCACCTGGGCGGCTTCCAAGCCGGCCTTGCTGGCAAGGCCGAGTTTGATCTGGTCAGCGTCGGCCTCGGGGTTTTCCAGGATCTTGCCTCCGGCGGATTCGACCAGGGCGTTCAGCCAAACCGTCATGGACTCGCCGCGCTGGCCTTGGACGCCCAGAAACTTTTTCTCCTTCTGAGCGGCCTCAATCAGCTGCTGCCACGTGACCGGCTTGGTCATGTCCAGCCCGGCCGCCTTGGCCACGGATTTCCGGTACCAGAGCAGCTGTGTGTTGGCCCAGAACGGGACGGCGACCAACCGGTCCTTCCATTTCGCCCCGGTGAGTGCGCCTTCCACCACGTTCTGCGTGACGCGCTGCGCGACGTCCTCCGGAACCGGAGCCAGGAATCCAGGTTCGGCGAGCTCGGGGATAAACGGCGGGTCCAGGCTCATGATGTCCAGCGAAGAGTCACTGGCCGCCAGGCGCCGGGCCAACTGCTCACGCTGCGAGGCCGCCTCATTAGGCAGCAGCGACGTTTCAATCCTGTACTTCCCGCCAGCCTCATCAGTGCACTTTTGGGCGAGGGCCGCTTGGCCGCCGTCGTCGGGATTTATGTACCACGTCAGGGTGGGAATTCCGTCATCGGAACCGCAGCCGGCCAGCAGCGTCGCACACAGGGCAAGAACCATCGCGGCCCCGGTTTGCGCCCTGCCGCGCTGGTGGCGCCGCCGTTTTCCGTCTCTGGGCATCGGCACGAGTCTCCCGTTCTGGTAGACGAACTGGCCGCCCGGCTTCTGTTGCGTTAACGTGCCACGCAGCCTTGTAGAAGTAGAGCGTATGCTTTCGCAAGCAAATGCGCCATGGTCCGGGAACCTCCGGAAACGCCTGCCGGAGGGAATATCGCCCGGCAGACGGCGCGTTGTGCCGCATACCGTCAGGCGAATGCCGGGCGGGGCACGAGGGAAGGACGGCATGGCAATGCGCGCGGATGAAACCCGGCGCCGTGACAGTTGGCTCCGGTTCCGGGACAACCGGAACCAGGCGTTGGCAGCCGAACACGGCTGGCTCACGCTCACCTCGCTCCAGTGGTTGCCTGCCGGACCCGGGCGGCTGGACAAGATCACGGGACTGTGGAGTGCCACCGGCCCGGCGTCCGCCGGCGGGCATGCAACGCTGACGGCAACGGCCGACGACGGCTTGTACTTCGTGGACGGGGGCGGACCGGCGATCGGCACCTTCACAGCCACCCTGGGCAATGAGGAATCGCTGCTCTGGGTACGCCGCGGTAGCGTCGCCGTCGAACTGGCCGCCCGGGGCGATCGCTACGCGGTCCGGACCCGGGACAATGACGCGCCGGTTCGCGCAGGCTTCGAGGGCGTTCCGGTCTTCGACTACAACCCGGATCTGGTGGTGGCCGGCCGCTTCGAAGCGTATCCGGAACCACTGACGATGCAGAGAGCCACCTCCCATCCGGACGTGTCCGGCGCCATGACCGCCGTTGGCTCGGTGACCTTCGAGCTCGGCGGCGCCGTCCACACGCTGGTGGCCGAACCAGAGAAACTGGGTGCCTTGTCCCTGAACTTCCACGACGCAACCAACGGAGACAGCACCGCCGGCTGGCGTTCCGTCGTGACCCGCCGCCCCGCCCCGGACGGAACCGTGTTCATCGATTTCAACCGCGCCACGAATTTCCCCAGTGCCTTCACCGATTTCGGCACCTGCCCGATGCCGGTGCCGGGCAATGCCATTGCCGCCGCAGTGGAAGCCGGCGAGCGCCGCGTGCGTTGACACCGTGAGGGATCCGCGGGCACTAATGTAGCGGGTGAGGGCTGGCGCCGGTGCGAGGTCTGAGGGAGGATCGTCGGATGAAACCCACGGCGGAGGATTTCCGCACCATCACAGACGACCTGGCCGGCCGCTTCGCGGAACTGCGGGACCATGCCTGGGACAAGCCCGCCCTGGAACTGGAATGGAGCTGCCGGGAGACGGCCGCTCACGTCATGGATGACTTTGCTTTCTATGCCATGCAGTTGTCGGGCCGGACCCCACCGCAGGACGGCTACGTGGTGCTGCTGGACCCACCCCCATGGCGGCCGAGAGGGCCGGAGATTCTGTTGTGGCCGGACCCTGACGCGGGAACCGCCGGCATCGTGAGTTGTTTCGACGCTGCGGCCGGACTGCTGTACGCGGTGACGGCGACCGCGCCGGAAACCCACCGCGGCTACCACCCGGCCGGAATCTCCGACGCCTCCGGTTTCGCAGCCATGGGCATCACCGAAGCCGTGCTTCATGGTTTCGACATTCTGGCCGTCCAGGGGGACGACTACCGCCCGGACGGGGCTGTCATCGAACGGGTGCTGGACCGCATTTTCCCGGCCGCGGAGCGCACGGAGGACCCGTGGAGTGATCTCCTGAAGGCCAGCGGCAGGACGCCCGAAACCCGGGGGCAGAAGTGGCGCTGGGACGCATCGGTACGCAGCTAACCGGTTCGGGGCGGCAGCCGCGCATTCACAGCGTCCGCGCCGTAGGCTGGTAGCAGGCCTGCAACGAGGCAGGGGAAAAGACGGAAGCCGCCATGACCGTAGACAAGAACACGCGACGTCTCGAGGACGATATCGAGACCGATTTTTCCGACAAGATGAGCTATGGGTCCTACCTGTCCTTGGACCAGGTGCTCTCCGCCCAGCACCCGGTCAGCTATCCGGTGCACCACGACGAGCTGCTGTTCATCATCCAGCACCAGACGTCCGAGCTGTGGTTGAAGCTGGTGCTGCATGAGCTGCGTACCGTGCGCCAGAAGCTGCGCGAGGACGACTTGCGGTTCGCCATGAAAGGCATCGCCCGGATCAAGCACATCCAGCGCTCGCTGACCGAGCAGTGGTCGGTGCTGGCCACCCTGACGCCGTCCGAATACGCGGAGTTCCGCGGTGCGCTGGGTTCGTCGTCGGGCTTCCAGTCCTACCAGTACCGGGCCGTGGAGTTCCTGCTCGGCAACAAGAACAAGGGCATGCTGAGCGTCTTCGCCGACGACGCGACAGCGCAGGCCATGCTCTCCGAACTGCTGGAACAGAGCAGCGTGTACGACGAATTCCTGGCCTATCTCTACCGGCACGGTCACCAGGTTCCCGCGGAATTGCTGAACCGGGACGTGACCGAGGCACACGTGTTCAACCCCGAACTGGTGGGGACTTTCAAGGCCGTCTATGAGAACGCCCGGGAGAACTGGGACGTCTACGAAGCCTGCGAAGAACTGGTGGATCTGGAGGACAATTTCCAGCTGTGGCGTTTCCGGCACCTGAAAACGGTGGAACGGACCATCGGGATGAAGCGCGGCACGGGGGGATCCTCCGGCGTCGGCTTCCTCCGGCGGGCACTGGAACTCTCGTTCTTCCCCGAGCTCTACGCGGTCCGGACGGAGATCGGCAAGGCCGGACCGGCACAGTAGAAGCTGCCGGCGAAGGCCGTTCGTTCCCCCGCCGACAGCGGCCCAAGGACCGTCCCTCGACGCGAGCGGCCCTTCTGGTTCCATGGTCGCACCCGAACGTGGATCGGGACAGAGCCCGGCGCGGAAGCTTCCCGGGGGCCGCGTCATGCGGCGGGGGAGCGGGCTGGTCCCGTGTATTTTTAGAGTGTGCTGATCTCCGACCGCGATATTCGTGCCGAACTGGACTCCCAACGTATTGTGCTGGATCCGTTTGAGCCGGCCATGATCCAGCCATCAAGCGTTGATGTGCGGCTTGACCGGTTTTTCCGGCTCTTCGACAACCACAAGTACGCCCACATCGACCCGGAGCTGGACCAGCCCGAGCTCACCCGCCTGGTGGAGGTGGATCCGGAGGAGCCGTTCATCCTACATCCAGGTGAGTTTGTGCTCGGCTCCACCTATGAGACCGTGACGCTGCCCGAGGACATCGCCGCCCGGCTGGAGGGCAAGTCCTCGCTGGGCCGCCTGGGCCTGCTGACCCACTCGACGGCAGGATTCATTGATCCCGGTTTCTCCGGGCACGTCACGCTGGAGCTCTCCAATATGGCCACGCTGCCGATCAAGCTCTGGCCCGGCTCCAAGATCGGCCAGCTGTGTTTTTTCCGGCTGTCTTCGCCGGCGGAGCATCCCTACGGTTCCGGCGTCTACGGCAACCGCTACCAGGGCCAGCGCGGCCCCACTGCCTCGCGCAGCTACCTGAACTTCCATCGCACCGTCATCGAGCGCTGATCCGGCTGTGCGCGCAAGCGCAGCCGGCCGGCTGGTCATACCGCCGGAGTGCTGGCGCGCTGGATGTGTGCCGGGGTCTTGACCGGCAGCAGCGCCAGCAGACCGGCGAGCAGCACCACCAGGATGCCCAGAATTCCGTAGCGCTGTTCGCCGAAGACGGTGATCGACAGCGCGAACAGGGACGGGGCCAGGAAGCTGACGGCCCGCCCGGTGGTGGCGTAGAGACCGAAGAACTCGCCCTCCTCGCCGCGCGGCGCCAACCTGGCCAGGTAGGCACGCGACGAGGATTGGGCCGGACCGACGAACAGGCACAGCAGCAGACCAAAGACCCAGAAGGTAGTGTCGCCGGTCCAGACGTTTCCGAAGAACACGTGGTCGGCCGGGCCCAGCATGAAAATAGCAACGGCGGCGATGATCAAGCCGGTCAGGGCTCCGACGATGACATTTTTCGGCCCGACGCGGTCGTCCAGCACCCCGCCCGCCACGGCACCGATCGCGGCGACGACGTTTCCGGCGATAGCGAAGACGATTACCTGGCTGAGCGCGAAACCGAAGGTACCGGCGGCTATCACACCGCCGAAGGTAAACACTGCTGCCAGCCCGTCCCGAAAAACAGCGCTGGCGATCAAGAAGAAAATCGTGTGCGGGCTCGAGGTGAAGATTGCCTTGATGCGGCGCACCAGCAGCCCGTAGGAGGCAAAGAAACCAAGAGAGGCAGCCGCCGCTTGGCGGGGGATCTCCGGGACAGCGAACAGCACGGGCAGTGCGAAGGCCATGAACCATACGGCGCAGAACACCGCCACCAGACGGATGTTCAAACCGTTCTCGGAAGTGGCCCCGAACCACCCCGTTTCCGGCAGGACAAAACCGACCAGCACCAGGGCCAGCGCGGCGACACCACCGACGTAACCCATGGCCCAGCCGAAGCCGCTGACTTTGCCGATGGTCGACGGCGTGGAGATCTGCGTGAGCATGGCGTAGTAGTTCACATTCGCGAACTCGAAGAAGATGTTGGCCAGCGCAATGAGTCCCACGCCCAGGAAGAGGAAGCCAGGGGAGGGGAAAACGAAGAAGCACAGACCGGTCAGTACCGCTACCGCCACGCTGTTGACCCCCAGCCAGAACCGGCGGCGCCCCCCGGTGTCCGACCGCTGCCCGGTCACCGGCGCCAGCAGGGCGATGGCCAAGCCGGCGACAGCGAGTCCATAGCCGAGGACTTCGGAGGCGAAAGCCTCGCCTCCGAACGCATCGCTGGTCAGATAGACGGTGAAGACAAACGTGGTCATGACCGCGTTGAAGGCTGCCGAGCCCCAGTCCCACGAAGCCCACGCCAGGACATGCTTCTTGTTCAACCGCTCCGCAGCCGCCCCGCCCGCGTTTTGTAGTGCCGGAACACCGGCCGAGTCAGTCATACCGCGATGCTATCCGTTTCGCCGGCCGCGAACCCGGTAAAGCGCCGGGAGCG
This sequence comes from Arthrobacter sp. Dra40, assembly GCF_059091905.1. Classification (NCBI taxonomy): domain Bacteria; kingdom Bacillati; phylum Actinomycetota; class Actinomycetes; order Micrococcales; family Micrococcaceae; genus Arthrobacter; species Arthrobacter sp. Dra40. Next base: position 24,005 of record NZ_JBNHHB010000046.1, on the reverse strand, counting down.
CCGTGAATCTTTGGCCAACATGCAGTTCCAGGCCCTCCAACGGGTGGCGAGGCCGTCGGCCGGAGCGGTCCGCGGCATCTATGCCATGGGTAGAATGGACCGCATGGCCCCGTCCGTCTGATCCTTGCCCCAGCAAAAGGAAGTTCCGGAGTATCCCGTGCTGATTGTGCTCACCCTGCTCTTTGCGGTGGCCTTCGTAGCGCCCTTTATTTTCCGGAGACTCGGGCGGTCAACGTTCTATATTCTGGCTGCCGTTCCCGCCGCCGGATTTGTCTGGCTGATTGCCACCTTCGGCAACTACACCGGCACGGACCAGACCGGTGTGGACGGCGCCCCGAACGCGCCGCCGTCGGAAGTCATTCCCTGGGTTCCGGGCCTGCAGCTGGAACTGGCGTTCCGGATGGACACCCTTGCGGCGGTGTTGTGCATCCTGATCCTGGGTGTCGGTGCCTTGGTGCTGTTCTACTGCGCCCGCTACTTCAAGGCCGACGACCCGGACATCGGTCCTTTCGGCGCCCAGCTGTTGGCTTTCAGCGGCGCCATGTTCGGTTTGGTCACCGCCGATGACCTGATCCTGATGTACATCTTCTGGGAACTGACCAGCATCCTTTCGTACCTGCTGATCGGCTATGCCCGGCACCGTCTGTCGGCGCGCCGGTCCGCCTTGCAGGCATTGCTGGTGACCACGTTCGGCGGTCTGGCCATGCTGGTTGGGGTGCTGATGATTGGCCAAACCGCCGGCACCTACCGGATCTCGGAGATTCTCGCCAACGCCGGGTCGCTCGTGGCGCACGGCCAGATCATCGACATCGCGATTCTGCTGGTTCTCATCGGGGCCATCAGCAAGTCGGCTTTGGTGCCTTTCCACTTCTGGCTCCCGGCGGCCATGGCGGCACCGACCCCGGTCAGCGCCTATCTGCATGCCGCGGCCATGGTGAAGGCCGGCATCTATCTGGTGGCCCGGCTGTCGCCCGGATTCTCCAGCACCGATTACTGGCACGCCGTCGTGCTGGGACTCGGGCTGCTCACCATGCTGGTGGGCGGGTGGCAGGCCCTGCGCCAGCACGACCTGAAGCTGATCCTGGCCTACGGCACGGTCAGCCAACTGGGGTTCCTGACCCTGGTGGTCGGACTTGGCTCACGGGAAGCCGCGCTGGCCGGTCTGGGCCTGTTGCTGGCCCATGGCTTCTTCAAGGCGACGCTGTTCCTGGTGGTCGGCATCATTGACCACCAGTCCGGCACCCGTGATATCCGCGAGCTGTCCCACCTGTACCGCAAAGCACCCAAACTGTTCGTCGTCGCCTTAATCGGTGCCGCGTCCATGGCCGGCCTCCCGCCGCTGCTGGGGTTTGTTGCCAAAGAATCGGTCTACGAGGCCTTCGTCCACCGAGCGGATGTCACCGGCTGGGTCGGGGGCGTGCTGCTGGCCGGAGTTGTGGCCGGATCCATCCTGACCTTCGCCTACAGCGCCCGCTTCGTCTGGGGCGGGTTCGCCGCAAAACCCGGCTTGGCGGCCATCGAGTTCAAGCCTGTTCCCTGGGCCTTCTTGGCGGCTCCCGCCGTCCTGGCCGTGGTCACGGTGCTCTTCGGAGTGTGGCCGGCACCGGTTGAAGCAGCTGTGGCGCCCTATTCGGAACTCTTCCGGCTGGACACTGTTGCCACGCACCTGGCCTTGTGGCACGGACTGACCCCGGCCCTGGGTCTGACCGTGATCACCCTCGCGGCCGGCGTCGCCCTGTTCCTGCTGCGCACCCCGATTGCCGCCTTCCAAGCCCGGATCCATTTCATTCCCGAAGCGGACCGAATCTACCGCGGCATCCTCGGCGTGCTCGACGAGGTTGCCATCTGGGTCACGGGCCGCACCCAGCGAGGCTCGCTGGTTTTCTACCTGTGCGTGATCCTGATTGTGGCGATCGTGACTCCGCTGAGCGCCGTCGTTCTCATGGAAGCGCCGCTGCCGCAGAGCCTGGTATGGTTCGACACGCCTGCCCAGGCCATTGCCGGAGTGATGGTGGCGGCAGGCGCGCTGGGTGCCATCCGCGCCAACAAGCGCTTCATGGCGGTGCTGATGGTTTCGGTGACCGGCTACGGGCTGGCCTTTATCTTTGCCATCCAGGGAGCTCCCGATCTGGCCCTGACCCAGATGCTGGTGGAAACGGTTTCGCTGGTGGCCATCGTGCTGGCGCTTCGTTCCCTGCCGGCCAGGTTGTGGCTGCGCACTCCGGGACGTTTCAAACTGCTCCGCGCCGTCATTGGTGCGGCCTTCGGCCTCACCATGATGGTGATCGCCATGACGGCGATGGCCGCGCGGACGGCAGCTCCGGTGTCCCTGTCCATGCCGCAGCTGGCCTACGAGGGCGGCGGCGGCAAGAACATTGTCAACGTCATCCTGGTGGACCTCCGGGCGTGGGACACGTTCGGGGAGATCTCCGTGCTGGCGCTGGCGGCGACCGGTGTTGCCAGCCTGATTTTCATCCGCGGCCGCGGGGACAAACGTCCCCAGCCCGTCGATGCTGTTGCCAGCGGTTCGGTGGGGCGCGGCTACGAAACTGTGGCGCATTCGGACCGTGAGGCAGCAGCCTTGGCGACCGCCCGCAGATTCGCCGTCGTACCGCGTGATGCCTGGCTGGTGGCCGGCCGAACGCTGGCGCCGGAACGCCGTTCGATCATCTTTGAAGTGATCACCCGGCTGCTCTTCCATTCGATGATGATTTTCTCCGTGTACCTGCTGCTGGCCGGCCACAACCTGCCCGGCGGCGGATTCGCCGGCGGCCTGCTGGCGGGTGTCGCGCTGGCCATCCGCTACCTGGCCGGTGGCCGGATTGAACTGGCGGAGGCTACCCCCATCAGCGCGGGCCTGCTGCTGGGCCTGGGGCTGGCCGCCGCGGCGTTGACCGCCGTGGTCCCGATCTTCCTCGGCGGCCAGGTATTCCAGAGCGCCATCATCGAGTTCAGCCTGCCGGTCTTTGGCGACCACAAGTTCGTCACCTCCACGATCTTTGACATCGGCGTCTATCTGGTGGTGGTGGGCCTGGTCCTGGACGTGCTGCGCAGCTTCGGCGCGGAAATCGACGAACGCACCGAGGAACGTACCTCCGGCCGCCGCAAGAGTGCGGAACTGACAGTACCTGCAACGATCGAGGAGGAGGTGTCCCAGTGACTGTTAACCTGACGCTGCTGCTGGTGATGGGCGTCCTGTTCGCCGTGGGCGTCTACCTGATCCTCGAACGCAGCCTGACCCGCGTGATGCTTGGCCTGATGCTGATCACCAACGGTGCCAACCTGTTGCTGCTCAGCACGGGAGGGCCAGCGGGACTCGCGCCGATTTTTGGCATGGACACTCCCCCCGAGGCCTACAGCGACCCGTTGCCGCAGGCCCTGATCCTCACCTCCATCGTGATCTCCTTCGCCGTCACCGCGTTCATGCTTGCCATTATTTACCGTTCCTGGGTGCTGGGCCGGCAGGACGAGGTCCAGGACGATATCGAAGACCGCCGCGTGGCCAACCAGCCGTCTTTCGACGCTGAAGACGACGCGGAGATTCCCGCAGAGACCACCGAGTTCGTCTCGCCGGACGAAGCCGACGAAATGCCCGCCACCACGAAGTCCCGGATGGAGAGAGAGCAGTGAACGCCGCAACGATCGCGCCGCTGGCAGTTGTCCTGCCGCTGCTGGGCGCTGCCTTGGCGTTCGTGCTGATCCGTCATCCAAACGCCCAGCGCCGGACCGGCAGCATCACGCTCACGGCAACTCTGGCACTGGAGATCGTGATGCTGGCCTCGGCATGGACCAACGGTGCGCAGGCCGTGCACCTCGGCGGCTGGATGCCCCCCTTTGGCATCACCCTGGTGGTGGATGAGCTCTCAGCCCTCATGCTGGTGGTCTCCTCAGCCGTCAGCCTGGCGGTGCTTTTGTATGCCTCGGGCCAGGGTATGGCGGACAGTGACGAGGAAGGTCCGGTCTCGATCTTCCACCCGACCTACCTCATCCTGGTGGCCGGGGTTTCCAACGCGTTCCTGACCGGCGACCTGTTCAACCTCTACGTCGGCTTCGAAATGCTGCTCACGGCCAGCTATGTGCTGATGACCCTTGGCGGCACCAGCCCGCGCATCCGCGCCGGAGTGACCTACGTCGTCGTCAGCGTCATTTCCTCGGTCCTGTTCCTGGTCTCCATCGCGATGATCTATGCGGCGACCGGGACCATCAACATGGCCGATCTGGCAGTCAAGCTCGGCGAACTGGATCCGGCAACGCAGATGACGCTGCATCTGATGCTGCTGGTCGCCTTCGGCATCAAGGCGGCGGTCTTCCCGCTCTCCTTCTGGCTGCCCGACTCCTATCCGACGGCGCCGGCTCCGGTCACCGCGGTGTTTGCCGGCCTGCTGACCAAGGTGGGCGTCTATGCCATCATCCGCACCGAGACGCTGCTGTTCCCGGGGGACCAGTTGAACACCTTCCTCATGGTGGTCGCGGTGCTGACCATGGTGGTGGGCATCCTGGGCGCCGTGGCACAGATCGACATCAAGCGGATGCTTTCCTTCACGCTGGTCAGCCACATCGGCTACATGGTGTTCGGCCTGGCCATGTCCTCGGTGGTCGGGCTCGGGGCGGCGGTCTACTACGTGGCGCACCATATTACGGTCCAGACCAGCCTGTTCCTGGTGGCCGGCCTGATCGAGCGCCGCGGCGGCACCACGAACATGGACCGGCTGGGCGGCATGGCGAAGCTGTCGCCGCTGCTGGCCATTCTGTTCTTTGTGCCGGCCATGAACCTGGCCGGCATCCCGCCGTTCTCCGGTTTCCTTGGCAAGATCGGCCTCGTGCAAGGCGGCGTGGAGCTGGGCACCCCGGTCGCCTGGGTCCTGGTGGCAGGCAGCATGATCACGTCACTGTTGACCCTGCTCGCCATGGCACGGGTTTGGAACCGTGTGTTCTGGCGGCGCCCCGAGGACGCGGAGCACCCGGACCCGGTGCTGGTGGCTACCAAGCCGGACGGATCGGCTGTACGGACCACCCGCCATGTGGAGGAACGTCCGCACGGACGGTTCACCGGGCGGGGCATCGTTCAGCTGCTGCCGATGCCCATGGTCTGGCCGACCATGGGGCTGGTGGCGCTGGGCGTGGCCTTGACGGTCTTCGCCGGACCCCTGTTCCAGCTCAGCGACCAGGCAGCGCAGCAGATGCTGCAGCGCACACCGTACATCGAGGCTGTCCTGGGCCAGGGCGCCGTGCAGGAGGGCGGCCAATGAGGAAACCACGCACCTCCATTTGGGTCGAGCTGCCGCTGCTGGCGTGGCTGGTCATCCTCTGGGGCTCCCTGTGGCAGGATTTCAGCCCCGGCAATCTGATCTTCGGTTTGCTGATCGCCCTGCTCATCGTGAACCTGTTCTTCCTGCCGCCGGTCGAACTCAGCGGACGCTTCAATCCACTGGCTGCAGCCGTCTTCGCCACCACGTTCGTGTGGAAGGTGGCGGTGGCGAGCTTCGAAGTGCTCTGGCTGGCCGTGACCAGCGGGCCCAAGCTGCGCAACGCTGTAGTGGCCGTGCACTTGCGGAGCAGTTCAGACCTGCTGGTGACGGCTACCGGCCATGCCATCTCGCTGATCCCCGGGAGCTTTGTGGTTGACGTGGACCGGTCGACCTCCACGCTGTATCTGCACGTGATCGATGTGGCCACCGAGGAGGCGGCCGAAAACTTCCGCACAGAGGTGCGGGAGATCGAAGCCGGCCTGATCCGGATGATGGGCACGAAGGAAGAACTGGAACTCGTCAGGTCCGAAGGTTCCGGCAGAGGAGGTACAGCGTGAACGGGGAGGTTATGTCGGTTGCCCAAGCCGTCGTGAGCGCGGTGCTGGGCCTGTCCGCAGTACTGGCGCTGGTCCGCCTGGCGCGCGGGCCGTCGCTGCTGGACCGCTTGCTGGCCATTGACGTGCTGTTGGCCATCGTCTGCGCAGGACTCATCGTGGACATGGCTGCCGGCGGACACCAGAACAACCTGACGTTGGTTGTGGTGATCAGCCTGGTTGGTTTCCTCGGCTCGGTGGCCGTGGCCCGGTTCGTGACAGACGGGCGGCCCCGTGAACACTGACTTCATCCTCGATGTTGCGACTGCCGCCTGCCTCATCACCGGCTCGGTCATGTCCTTGGCCGCAGCCATCGGCCTGCTCCGGTTTCCGGACCTGCTCTCCCGCATGCACGCTGCCACCAAACCACAGGTCTTCGGCCTGCTGCTGCTGTTGACGGGACTGGCGCTGCAGCTGCGCAGCTGGGCTGCGGTGCCGGTGCTGCTGATTGCCTGGCTGTTCCAGCTGCTCACCGTGCCGGTCTCCGCCCACATGGTGGGACGGGCCGGGTACCGCACCAAGCACCTGCGCAGGGAAATCCTCAGTGTCGACGACCTCGACGCGGTGGTGGAAGCAGCTGCCGGGGACAGTTCCACGGATTCCGACAGCGCGGTAGCCGTCAGCACCGACAAGGGAAAGGCTGCGGCAGTTGGCAGCCGCCAGGACCGCGGGCCGGGGGAGCAGCATGGTGGTGCCGCGCCGGCCGCCGCTCCTGCCAGGGACAGCGTGGGCGGCACCGGGCCGGACCAGGAGTAGGCCGCAGCCCTGGTCGGAATGACATCGGGGACGAGGCCGCAGCCCTGGTCGGAATGACATCGGGGACGAGACCGCAGCCCCGTCCCCGAACAGGCTCCGCTGACGGTGCCGTTTCACACCCCGCCAACGGGCCGATCGAACCTGGTCCCGTTAAACCAAGTCCCGGGTTTTCCCGTAGCGCATGACAGCCTTGGCAGTGGCGCGCTTGGTCAGCACCTGAATCACGCGCCCCACGGTGCCGGACACCACGGCGAAGACAACCGCTGCCCGCAGGCTGTTCTCCAGGTCATCGTCGCTCTTGGGTGCATCTTTTCCGGTAAATGCCTTCCACGCTAATCCCAACAGCTGACTGGCTGCCAGGCCGGCGCCGATGCTCACCAGCGTGCCCAAGAGTTTCAACACTACGTTCATGCCCGCTCCCTTCCGGGGCGCCGGGGCCCCGTCTCATCTGCTGTTCCGCTCCCCAGCCTACTGCCCGGCGCCCCGCCCGGACCGCCGCCGTCGGGCAATGTCCACGCGCCTGCGGCCGAATGTGCCTGCCGGGGCCGCGAGTGTAGACTGGTGCGTGCTGCTTGACAGCACCTATTACGACAGGGGAGCGTCCGACCGCCCGGCCTAGCCGGCTCACGGGAGGGACGCTGAGAGTGCGGAGAAACCGCAGACCCTCGAACCTGCTCCGGTTAGTACCGGCGAAGGGAGTCGAGTTCTCGGGGCGCGCCGCAAGGCCGCCCTCCCCTCCTGCAACCAGGAGGATTCCCATGAGTACCGCTTCAAATGCACCGACCACGCCCACTCCCGCCCGGAAGCCGCGCTACGGCTGGCGGGTCGTGGACATCGTGGTCGCCTCGGTGGTCGCCGTGGCCGTCGGTGTCATCTTCTGGGCCTGGTCGGCGGGCTGGCCGCTGATCGAGGGCCTGACCATCGCCTTCCCGCCGTCCGCCGGACTGTACACCGGCGGCTGGTTGATGGCCGGCGTGCTCGGCGGGCTGATCATCCGCAAGCCCGGCGCTGCCATTTACTGCGAGATGCTGGCCGCGGTGGTCTCTGCGCTGTTGGGCACGAGCTTTGGCATGACCGTCCTGGTTTCCGGCCTGATCCAAGGCTTGGGCGCGGAGATCGTCTTCCTGCTGTTCCTGTACCGCAAGTTCAATCTGGGGGTGGCGCTGCTGGCCGGTTTGGGCGCAGGCCTTGCTCTGTCCATCAGCGAGAACGTCCTCTACAACATGCTCTGGGCCGCCGAGTGGCAGTTGGCTTATGTGGGCTTCGCCGCGGTGTCCGGCGTCGTGATTGCCGGGCTGCTGCCGTGGCTGGCGGTCAGGGGACTGGCGAAGACGGGCGTGTTGTCCTCCTTTGCTGCCGGCCGCTCCGCCGACGTCTGAGCCGTTCCATGGGACTGCAGGGTACGACGGCGGGGCCAGGCCCGGTGCCGGTCCTCGCCGAGGACTGGGGCTGGCGCCATGCCGGCCGTAAGGAGCAGGCGGTGCGCGGTGCAAGTTTCAGCATCGCGCCCGGCGAACGGGTGCTGTTGTTGGGCGCTTCCGGCGCCGGCAAGTCCACTCTCCTGCACGCCATGGCGGGGGTTCTGGGCGACGAGGGCGAAGGCGAAGAGACCGGGCGGCTGACCGTTGGCGGTGTCCGCCCCTCCGCGGCCCGCGGCCGGGCCGGCCTGGTTCTGCAGGATCCGGAGAGCCAGTTGGTGCTGGCCCGGGTTGGCGACGAGGTGGCCTTCGGAGCGGAGAACATGTCGCTGCCGCGCGCGCAGATCTGGGGCCGGGTGCGCGAGTCCTTGGCCGACGTCGGCCTGGCGGTGCCGCTGAACCACCCCACCTCCGCACTCTCCGGCGGCCAGAAACAGCGGCTGGCACTGGCCTCCGTGTTGGCCATGCGGCCGGGGCTGCTGCTGCTGGACGAGCCGACTGCCAACCTGGACCCGGACGGTGTGCAGGAAGTGCGCGATGCCGTGGCACGGGTGCTGGACCGCACCGGGGCCACCCTGGTGGTGGTCGAGCACCGGGTGGCCGTCTGGGCGGATGTAGTGGACCGGGTGATTGTGCTGGCAGCCGGAGGCGGTGTGCTCGCCGATGGGCCGCCGGATCAGGTGTTGGCCGAGCGGGCGACCCGCGCCCGGCTGGTCGAAGCCGGCGTCTGGGTTCCCGGGCACACCCCGCAGCTGGACCTGCCTGCCGCACAGCCGCCGGGCGGCCCCTTGCTCCGGGCCGCGGCGCTGGACGTGGCGCGTACCCGGCGGGCCGAACCGGTGCTGCGCGGCGTGGAGCTGGACCTGCTGTCCGGCCAGGCGTTGAGCATCATCGGCGCGAACGGCGCCGGCAAGTCCACGCTGGCCCTGACCCTTGCCGGCCTGCTGCTCCCGGCCGGAGGGGAACTGTCCGCGACGCCGGCGTTGCACCGCGGCGCGGCCTTGTCCCCGGCTAAGTGGAAGTCGGCCCAGCTGGTGATTCGGATTGGCAGCGTCTTCCAGGAGCCGGAACATCAGTTCCTGACCAGCACAGTGATTGACGAACTGGAGTTCGGCCCGCGCCGGGTGGCCAGGCTGCCCGAGCGGGAAGTCCGCGGGCGCGTGGACGAAATTGCCGAGCGGCTGCGGCTGACCCGGCTGCTGCAAGCCAACCCGTTCACCCTCTCCGGGGGCGAGAAACGCCGCCTCTCGGTGGCCACCATGTTGGTTACCAACCCGGACATCCTGGTGCTGGACGAGCCCACCTTCGGCCAGGACGCCAACACGTGGGCCGAGCTGGTCACGCTGCTGGCGGAGCTGGTGGCCAGCGGCAGCAGCGTGGTCTCCGTGACGCACGACGCCGACTTCACCGCTGCACTCGGTGGCGCCGGCCTGCGGGTGGCGGACGGCGGAGTACAGCCGGTCCAGCCGCTTCGGAGGGCAGCGTGAGCGTGACCCTGATGAATCGACGGCTGGCCGCTTCTCCGTTCAGCCGCGCCAACCCCGTCTCGAAGCTGGCGGCCGCAGCATTGATCACGGTGGTGGTCATGCTGAGCGTGGACTGGGTCAGCGCGTCCGTAGTGCTCGCCGCCGAGCTGTTGCTGATGCCCGTGCTGGGAGTCAGTCCGTGGCTGCTGCTCAAGCGCGGCTGGCCGTTGCTGGCGGCGGCGGCCGTCGGAGCCTGGGCCACGGCCTTGCTGGCCGAGAAGACGGGGGCGGTGCTGTTCCAGCTCGGTCCGCTGATCTTCACCGAGGACTCGGTGGCCGGAGGCGTTGCCATCGGCCTGCGGTCGCTCGCCGTTGCGCTGCCGGGGATTTTCCTGCTCCTGACCACCGACCCGACGGATCTCGCGGACGCCTTGGCGCAGAAGCTGAAGCTGCCCCACCGGTTCGTGCTGGGAGCCCTGGCCGCCATGCGGTTGGTGGGGCTGCTCGTGGAGGAATGGCGAACCCTCGGTTTGGCGCGCCGCGCCCGCGGTGTCGGGGCGGAGAACCGGCCGCTGGCCAAGGCGGGGGCGTTCGCGGGCCAGGCGTTCAACCTGATCGTGCAGGCCATCCGCCGGGCCACCCGGCTGGCAGTTGCCATGGAGGCCCGCGGCTTCGGTGCAGGGCCGCGGACCTGGGCGCGCGAATCCACCTACAGCATGGTGGATGTGTGGGTGTTGCTGGGCGGCGCGCTGATTGCCGGTGCTGCCGCCGCTGCCGCCGTGGCCGCAGGAACCTGGAACTTCATCTTTATCTGAACCGGCCTGTCCTCCGCTGCTTCCGCACGGGATGTTTCCCGGGCGGCGGGCCAGCGTCCGGCGGGCTACTCCCGGCTGCCCTCGGCCAGCAGGGCGGTCAGTTCCTCCGTCAGAGCGGGCGACACCGGAATCTCCTTGCCGTCGATGCTCTTCACCGGCGCGAGCAGGCGGATGCTGGAGACCAGCCAGACGGCGTCTGCTCCGTAAAGGTCGTGCGGCTCCAGCGGACCATAGCCCAGCTGCCAGCCGGCGGCTGCTGCGGCCTTGAACAGGGCCGACTGGGAGGTGCCTGGCAGGATTCCGCTCTCCAGCAGCGGAGTGACCACGGTTTTCACGCCGTCCCGCACCCGGGCCATCAGTACCGTGGAAGTGGGCCCTTCGAGGACGCGGCCGTCGCTGGAGGTAAAGATCACGTCGTCGGCGCCGTTTTTCTGCGCGTACCGCAGTGCAGCCATGTTGACCGCGTAGGAGAGTGTCTTGGCGCCCAGCAGCAGCCACGGGGCCCGTTCGGCCACCGAGCTGTCATATCCGCGGTCCAAAAGCAGCACGGAGATCCCGTCGGTGCGCTGGCGTTTACCTGCCGCCGGCGGCAGCGAAGCCTGGACCCAGGCAGTGGGCGCGGAGGCCCCTTCCACACCCCGGGTCACCAGCAGCTTGATCACAAGTTCCTCGACCGGCGGGTGCTCGGCGATCGCCGTCGCAATGGCACGCTCCCACGCGTCCGGGGAGGGCACTTGCAGGTCCAGGCTCCGGGCGGACGTGGCCAGCCTGTCCAAATGGGCCTGCAGCTTGCGCGGCACTCCGTTCACTGCCAGCAGGGACTCAAAAATGCCATCCCCGCGGGTGGCACCAAGATCGGTGGCCATGAGCTGGGGCTGGGAAGCATCCGCCACTCGGCCACCCTCGTGGGCAGGATCCAGGAACACCAGAACTGTCATGGCTCCAGCTTAGTTAGTTTGTCCTCGAACGCCCGGTAGGCTGGGGAGGATTGCGCCGGCACACGGCGGGACGGGAGGAACAGCCGGGTGCTGTGGTCGTTTGCGGGGCTGGGCACATTCCCCGACTGGATCGTCGCCATTCTGGGCGTGATAGATATGGCCATCCGCATCATCGCCCTGGGCGTGATTCCGGGGAACCGCCGCCCCAATACCGCCATGGCCTGGCTGCTGGCCATCTTCTTCATCCCGCTGATCGGCCTTCTGCTGTTCTTCATGTTCGGCAGGTACCGGCTCTCCGAACGCCGGATCGCGAAGCAGTCGGAGATCAACCGCCGGGTGCGGGCTGCCACCCAGGACCTGGAAGAGCCCGGCAGCGAACGGGCAGCGCCGGCCTGGGTACATTCCGCTGCCGAATTGAACAGGCGCCTCGGCGCCTTCCCCATGGGGGACGGCAACCACGTGGAGCTGTATCCGGACTACGACGCGTCGATCGCGGCGATGACCAAGGCCGTGCGCGACGCCCGCGATTTTGTGAACATCGAGTTCTACATCATGAGCCGCGACGAAACCACCGGCGAGCTCTTCGCCGCGCTGGAAGAAGCCGCCGCGCGGGGTGTGCGCGTGCGCCTGTTGTTCGACCACATCGGTACCCTCCGGGTCACCGGCTACCGCAAGTTCCGCCGCTGGCTGCAGACCACGCAGATCGACTGGCGCCGGGCCCTGCCTGTGTTGCCGGTCCGCGGCCAGTGGCGCCGGATCGACCTGCGCAACCACCGCAAGATCCTGGTCGTCGACGGCCGGGTGGCCTTTACCGGGTCGCAAAACCTGATCGAGCCCGGCTACCGGCGGACCTCCAGCCACAAAATCGGCCGCAAATGGGTGGAACTGATGGCTCGCTATGAAGGCCCCATCGTCACGGCGCTGAACGTTGTCTTTGCCACCGACTGGTCCAGTGAGACAGACGACACGCTCGAAGGCGAGCTTTTCACTCCGGTTCCGTTCCGCGAGCCCGGCCCCATGACGTGCCAGGTTTTGCCCAGCGGTCCCGGCTTCGCCACCGAGAACAACCTGCGGTTGTTCAACACCCTTATTTATGCGGCGGTGGAGCGTCTGTCCATCTGCAGCCCGTATTTCGTGCCGGACGACTCGCTGCTCTATGCCATTACGACGGCGGCGCAGCGCGGCGTCGACGTCGAACTGTTCGTGTCCGAACGCGGCGACCAATTGCTGGTCCACCACGCCCAGCAGTCCTACTACCAGGCGCTGCTGGAGGCCGGGGTGCGCATCTACCTCTACCCGAAGCCGCTGGTGCTGCATGCCAAACACTTCACCGTGGACGATGAAGTCGCCGTGATCGGCTCCAGCAACATGGACATGCGGTCCTTCTCCCTGAACATGGAAGTCTCTGTGATGATGCTGGGCGACCACATCGTGGAGCAGGTGTCGGACATCCAGGACAGCTACCGGGTGATTTCCCGGGAGCTGACCCTGGAGGAGTGGAAGCAGCGGCCGCGCTTGCTGCGCTACGCGGACAACGTGGCCCGGCTGACCGCCACGCTGCAGTAGCTGCGCTCCACCGTCCGGCTTGCCGGGCGTCGGGACGCCCCTGGCAGCGGGCGTCCCGTGCGTTGGCTCCGGTCGGGGGCTTATTCGGGCCAGGCGGAGTTCTGGATGATGTCCACGAAGTCGGTGCGGCGGAAGCCGGGGCTGAAGTGCTCGAGCACATCGGCGTTGACAGTGCCGAAAGTTGTCTCCGGGCGGTGCTTGTTGCCGTCCGTGAAGGCTGCCAGAATCCGCCGCTTGAAGTCCGGCCGGGGGTGTGCGGCGGTGACCGCGTCGATGTCGTCCCGCGCGAGGTCCTGGTAGCCGATGCCCAGGACATCGGTCTCCACCCCGGCGGTCACGAGGGCGATTTCCGGGTCCATGAATTCGGGCACTCCGGGCGTGGTGTGAAGTGCGATGGCGGTCCACACCTTGACCGCGTCAGCCTCGGGGCGTCCCTGCTCCAGCAGGAAGGACTTGGCAGCATTGGCGCCGTCCACTTCGAAGCGCAGATCCTGCGTGCCATAGGTATCGGTGAGACCCAGGTCGTGGAACAGTGCGCCCACGTAGAGCAGCTCGTGGTCAACGTCGAGGCCGAGCCGCCGGCCCTGAAGCGCACCGAAAAGGAACACCCGCCGGGAATGGTCGAACAACAAATCGTCGGTGGTATCGCGGACCAATTCGGTTGCGTTCCGCACGAGTTCGGTGTCCGGAATGGTGATGCCGGCGATGACTTCTGCCATGATTGCCTCCTTTGTCCAGCGGCACGGGATCGTGCCTTGCTTCCCATACTGCCCGGCCGGCGTGAACCTGGCACCGTGGCAAAGGACGACAATCCCTCGGATTCGGCCACGACGGCGTCAACGCCCGCCGTTCTGCGCCGTCGACCGGAAACGCTGCTGGTATCTCGACGGCGGCACGCCAATCCGCGCCACGAACGTCCGCCGCAGCGCTTCCGGGTTGCCAAACCCTGAGCGTTCGGCTGCCTCGGTGACGCTGTACCCCGAGTCCAGCAGTGCCTTGGCGGTGTCGAACCGGACGAGCTCCACATACTTTCCGGGTGTGGTCTGCAGCCCTTCACGGAAGAGCCGTGTCAGATGCCGCACGCTGAGGTTGGCGCTGCGGGCGAGCGCCGGGACAGACTGCACGGCGGTTGGATCGGCGCGGATGGCTTCGAGCACCGGACGCAGCGGCGACGACCTGGGCGGATCACCTTGCAACGGGGCGGAAAACTGCGACTGGCCGCCGGACCGTTGCATGTACACCACCAGGGAGCGGGCCACCGCGCGTGCCACCTCCGGGCCATGGTCGTCCTCGATCAGCACCAAAGCGAGGTCGATTCCTGCCGTCACGCCGGCGGAGGTGTGGATCCGGCCGTCACTGACAAAGATGGCGTCCGGCTCCACCCGCGTCGCCGGATAGCGCAGGGCCAGCTCCTTGGTGTGTTTCCAATGCGTCGTGGCGCGGCGGCCGTCGAGCAATCCGGCAGCGGCAAGGACAAAGGCTCCGGTGCAGATCGAGGACATACGGCCGGTATGGCCGGCAAGGTGCGTGGCGGCCGCGACCAGCGCGGTGGGAACCGGTGCACCGGGCAGCGCATCCCCTCCGGCTACCAGGATGGTGTGGAAGTCGCCCGCACTGGCGGCCGCGGCGTCCACCGCAACGGGCAGGCCCACCGAGGAAACGACGTTGTTCCCGTCCGGTGAGAGCATGACAAGTTCATAGGAGGCGCCCAGCAGATTCGCTTCTGCGAACGCCTCCGCGGGGCCTGCGACGTCGAGCAGCTTGACTCCGTCGAAGACCAGGACGCCCACTCGCCGGGACGTGTTCCGGCGCTCCTCTGCCACCGCGCCTCGGTTCTGTTGGTTCATTCCTGTGGGCGTAAATCCGGGAACGTTGTTCCGAGCGCCGAGAGGACGCCGAAGGCCTTCGCCCGCACCTCGTCCCATTCGTCTTCCGGCACGGAGTCGGCGGTGACTGCTCCCCCCACGCCCAGGCTCAAGCGGTTGCCGGCCATCACCAGGGTCCGGATCACCACGGACAGGTCCGCAGCACCGTTCAGCGAGAAATATCCGACCGCACCGGAGTAGACGCCCCGCGGTCCGGTCTCCAGCCGGTCCAGAATGTCCATGGTGCTGATCTTCGGTGCGCCCGTCATCGATCCAGCGGGAAAGGCCGCCGCGACAGCCTCGGCCCGCACTGCCCCGGGCAGCAGTTGGGCGTCGATCGTGGAAACCATTTGGTGCACGGTCGCGTAGGACTCAATGGCGCACAGCCTGCTGACCTGCAGCGAACCGGGAACGGCGAAGTGGCTCAAGTCGTTGCGCAGCAAGTCGACGATCATGATGTTTTCGGCCCGGTCCTTGGTGCTGCCGGCGAGTTCTTCAACCACGGCGGCGTCGGCGTCGGGATCGGCAAGACGCCGCCGGGTGCCCTTGATCGGTTCGGCCCGCAGCCGGCCGCTGGCATCAAGGCTTAGGAACCGCTCCGGCGACGTGCTGGCCACGGTGAGCTGCCCGAATCGCAGGAGGCTGGCAAAGGGGGCTGGATTACGACGGCGGAGGGCCAAATAGATGCCGAGCGGATCCAGCGGTTCCGGCGCCGTGGCATGCAGCTGGGTGGTCAGGCAGACTTCGTAGGTGTTGCCCTCGGCTATTTCCGCCTGTGCCTCGCGGATCTTCCCGAGGTAGGCCTCGCGGGTGTCGCGCGGCCGGAAGTCCAGGGCCGCCGGTCGGGCCGCCGGTCGGGCCGCCGGTTTCGAGGCGGGCCCGGAGGCCGCCGATTTCCCGGCAGGGGCGGGAGCGGCCGGTTCCAGCGCCGGGCCGGAAGCTGGCGGCAGGTGGGCGATGGCGGCCGCTGTCCTGGCGATCCAGTCTTCGGCTTCGTCCGTTCCGGCTGTGCCCACCAAGGCCAGCAGCCAAGTGCACTGCCGGGCATGATCGAGCACGACGGCCCGGCCGGCGAAGAGCAGAGCGGCGTCCGGGGGAGTGCCGGGCACCTCGACGCTGACGTGCCGGCCCCCTGTCTCACGCTTCAGCTCGTACCCCAGGTAGCCCAACCAGCCCAGGGCGAATTCCCCCGGGACGTCGGCCGGCAGGGGGACGGAGCGGTGTCCCCATACCGTGTCCAGCCAGCGGAAGAAACCGCCATTGATCCTGGCGGTGACATTGTCCTGGCCAACCATCGTGGTGCCGTTGCGGTGCTCCGCCCACTGGCCAAAGCTGCCGCCGTCGTCGGCCATGATGCTGATCCTGTTCCGGTCAGCGGATTCCTGGGTGTTGGAGCTGTCCAGCCAGACGCAGCGGCCCGAGCCGGCGTACAACCGGCGGTAGGTTTCTTCCGCGTCAGGGCAGGCATCCAGGCGTTCGGCGACCAGCCGGACGCCTTCCCGGGAGGCGGCCCGTTCCGGACCCAGGGCATGCTCAAGTGCCGGCAACGAGGCCAGCGCGCCGAGCACCTGCCCGGCAACGGTGCCGGAGGGGGCGGATTCGACGACGACGTCTGCAGCGGCCGCGACATCGTCGCCGGACAGCCAGGCCTCTTCCTGCTCGGCCCACACGTCCCAGAACGGTTCATAGGTATCGCCATCGCGGGACAGAGCACGCGTGCGCCGGTCGGCGGCGGGGGCCTGCAGCCAGACCACGGCATCGAGCAGCCCGCGGGCAGCTGCGTGCGCGGCGCCTACGCCCTCGAGCACCACCACGTCGGCCGCCGAGGTGGTGCGGGAGGCGCCGTCGTCGTCCCGGGTCCAGTCCCAGGAGGTCCACTCTGCGGTGTGACCGGCGGCCAACGGGTGCAGCACGGTGTCCAGGTAGCGCTGCTGGCCGCCGGCCAGGCCCCGCCAGCCCGGATAGATGTCCTCCAGATGGAACAGCGAGACGGTGCGGTGCGCCCGCAGCAGGGCAGCCACCTCCACAGCCAGCGTGGTCTTGCCGGCACCGGACCGGCCGTCGATGGCAATGAGGACCGGCCTAGCGGGCATCGATTTCCTTGCGCACGAACTCGACGATCCCCTTCAACGCGCCGTCGATCATGTCCCAGCTGGCGTCAAAGTCGGAGGGCTCGCCGAACCACGGATCGTAGATGCCTTGTTCCGATGGCTCCAGGTGGCTCACGGCCGGGTCGAAGGAGCGCCACAGCCGGACTTTGTCCCGGGCAGCATCGTCCGGTGCGCCGCCGCGGAGTTCGTCGTAGTGGTCCAGGTCCAGTGCGAGGATGAGATCGCGTTCGGCGTACCATGCGGATGCGAACTGGCGGGCCCGGTGGTCCTCCACCACGATGCCGGCCTGCGCCAGGCGCTCGCCGGCCCGGCGGTCGATCGGCCGCCCGCGCTCCCAGCCGGTCGTGCCGGCGGAATCCACGCTGACCCGTCCCTCCAGCCCGGCCTCCTCAAGCGCGCGGGCCAGCATTCGCTCGGCCATGGGCGAGCGGCAAATATTGCCGGTGCAGACTGCGATGATGCGGTACATGTCCTTGAGTCTATGAGAACCCGGCTACAGGAACGCCAGCATCAGGCCGACGGCGATGAACAGGATGCCGAAGACCCTGTTCATGACGGTAAGGCCGCGCACCGTCCGGGTAAAGCGCTGGAAGGAGCGGGCCGCGGCCGCGAAGAAAAACCACATCACCAGGATGTCCACCACCACCACGGTGGCAATCAGGACCAGGTACTGCGGCAGTTGGGGCTGGTCCAGCCTGATGAAGCCGGGCATGAATGCCAGGAAGAAGACAATTGCCTTCGGGTTGAGCAAATTGACCCACAGCCCGCGCCGGAACATGGAAAAGGCCGGCTCGTTGCGGCGCGACTCTTTAACCTCCGCGTTGCCCTGGGGCTTGGCCAGGAATTGGCGCAGACCCAAATAGATCAGATACACCGCTCCTGCGTATTTAATCGCGGCGAACAGCAGGGGAGAGTTGGACACGAGCAGGCCCAAACCCAGCGCCACAATCGCCACGTGGATGACCAGCGCGGCCTGCTGGCCCAGCACCCCCCACAGGGAACGCCGGAAGCCGGCGTTGATGGAATTGCTCATGGTGTTGATGGCGCCGGCGCCCGGGGTGAAACTGATAACCAACGTGGCGCCGAGCAGCGCCAGCCATAACGAGATCTGCACCAGATGATCCTACGGTGCACCAAGCGTGCCAGGCGCAGCAGGCTCAGGCCGTGGCGCCACCCTCAAGCACAGCCATGGCAGCATTGTGGCCGCCCAGACCGCTGACGCCGCCGCCGCGGCGGGCGCCGGCGCCGCACAGCAGGATCCGGTCGTGGGCGGTGGCCACGCCCCAGCGCCGGGCCGGGGTATCCAGGGGCTCGTCGTCTTCGGCGAACGGCCACTCCAGCGGACCGTGGAAAATGCTGCCGCCGGTCATGTTCAGCGCCTGCTGCAGGTCCATGGTGGTCTTGGCTTCGATGCACAGTTCGCCGTGTTGATCGCGCAGGATGCAGTCCTCGATCGGTTCGGCCAGTACGGAATTCAGCGAGGACAGCACAGCCTCCTGCAGCCGTTTGCGCATGGCGTCGTTGTTCGCTTCCGTGACCAGCCGGTGCGGCGTCTGAAGCGTGAACACGGTGAGCGTGTGGGCGCCGGCGGCGCGCAGCTGCGGCGAGAGAATGGAGGGATCCGTCAACGAATGGCAGTAGATCTCCGCAGGCAGCGGGTCAGGTACCCGGCCCGCGCCCGCTGCGGCAGCGGCCTCTTCAAGCTGAGAGTACAGCTCGTTGATATGGAAGGTGCCGCCGAACGCAGCCTCGGGCAGCACCGCGCCTTCCCGCAGCTTCGGCAGCCGGGACAGCAGCAGGTTCACCTTCACCTGCGCGCCCTCGGGCGCCGCCTCCTGCACAATGGCCGGCCCGGCACCGGCCGCTGCCAGCAGATCATTGAGCACGGCGGGGGAGACATTCGCGAGCACCCGCTCCGCCGAGACGACGACGGCGCCCGCCTCGCCGTCGTCGTACCTCACCTCCCCGTCCGGGGAGACCGAGGTGATCCTCGCCCTGGTCCGCACCTCGGCGCCCGCGCGGCGGGCAGCCGTTTCCAGCGCCGCAGTGACGGCGCCCATGCCGCCTTCCGGCACGTCCCAGTCCCCGGTACTGCCGCCGATCACGTGGTAAAGAAAGCACTTGTTCTGCTGCAAGCCGGCATCGTGCGCGCTGGCAAAGGTGCTGATCAGCGCATCAGTGAGCACCACCCCGCGGACCAGGTCCGAGGCGAAACTGCGTTCGATCACCTCGCCGATGGGTCGTTCGATGAAGTCGTTCCACGCCTCGTCGTCACCGAACCGGCGGCGCAGCTCGGAGCGGCGGGGCAGCGGTTCGGTGACCGAGGGCCAGATGGCCCGGGCCAGCCCGCCGGTGCGTCGGTAGAACTCCGTGAAGGGCTCGAAGTCCGCCGCGGCTCCCACCGCCGCGAAGGACGAGCGCGTGCCGTTTGGGTCCTGGTTGTCGACGAGCAGGCCCGTCGAGGCGCCGGGAAGGGGAGTGTAGGAGGAGAAACGCCGGCGCAGCAGTCGCAGATCCAGCTGCAGATCCTCAATGATGCGCTGCGGCAGCAGGCTGACCAGGTATGAATAGCGCGAGATGCGGGCTCCAGTGCCGGGGAAGACCTCGGCTGAAACCGCGGCCCCGCCGACCCGATCCTCGCTCTCGAGCACCAGGACGCTCCGTCCGGCCCGGGCCAGGTAGGCGGCCGCCACCAAACCGTTGTGGCCGCCGCCGGCGACAATCACGTCATAGTGCGCGGGCGTCTGTGTCATGTCCGTCCTTCTCATCCCGCCTGTTGTGCAGCGGTTCAGGGTTTGCGGGCAAGAATCTCGCCGTTGGGGATCAGGAACCAGGCGTCGGGCGCGGCGGCCCAGGTGAGCCAGCCCCGGGCGATGCGTTTTAGCCCGGCCCGGTCGACCAGGCCGCGTTCCAGCGACTGTTCCGCGTAGCCGGAGTGCAGCACGCGCTCGGACCAGACCTCGCCCTGCCAGCGGCGCTGCTCTTCCGTGGCGTAGAGCCAGTTGGACGAGGACGGTGCGATGTCCTGGAAACCTGCCGCCTGCGCCCAGGAGATCAGGTGGCGGCCGGCATTGGGTTCGGCGCGGTTGCCGCGGGCGATCTGCTGATAGGTGTCCATCCACTCGTCGAGTTCGGGAAGTTCCGGGTACCAGCTCATGCCATGGAAGTCTGCGTCCCGGACGGCCACGATGCCGCCGGGCTTGAGAACCCGCCGCATCTCGTACAGCGCGGCGACCGGGTCGGTCAGGTGCTGGAGAACCTGGTGCGCATGGACCACGTCGAACGTGTCGTCGTCGAAGTCAAGGTCGTAGATGTTGCCGCTGACGAACGTGGCGTTCTCAATTCCGCGCAGCGCGGCCAGTTCGGCGGCCTGGGTGAGGACGTCGTCGGACCGGTCCAACCCGGTCACCTGTCCGGGTGCCACCCGTTCAGCCAGATCCACGGTAATGCTGCCCGGGCCGCAGCCCACGTCCAGCAGCATCATCCCGGGCTTGAGCTCGGGCAGCAGGTACGCCGCGCAATCATCGGCGGTGCGGATGGCATGGGCGTTGACCACGCTCTTGTGGTGGCCGTGGGAGTAGACCTCGTCCTTCATAGTGGGAGACTACTCCGCGCCCTTCCGGCCCGGCGGCAGCCGTGCCGGAATGTTGCGCTATTGGTCGGCAGCCGTTACTTCCGCGCAGGCGGTTTCGGTGGCGGCAATGATGTCCTGCAGGAATCCCGCCAAGCGCTGGCGGTCTTCCGCCGGATAGCCGGCCAGCACCTGGCCGACGTTCCGGGCCAGGGGTGCGAACATCGCGCCGCCGGTGGCCCGGGCTTTGTCCGTCAGCTCCAGATACACCTTGCGGCGGTCGGTCTCGCTGCGCGTGCGGTTGACGTGGCCGGAGCGGTCCAGCCGGTCGACCAGCGCAGTGGTCGCCGGCGAGCTGAGATGGAGTTCCTGGCGCAAGCTGCCGGGCGTGACCGCGCGTCCGTCCGCGGAGGCCCGGACCATCGCCGCAAGGGCGTTGAGGTCTGTACGGTGCAGGGCATCCCGCTCGCTGACCGCTTCGATGTAGCGTTCGCTCTCCACGACGAACTGCTGCAACAGCAGCATCAGCTTTTCCGCGCTCTCTGCCACGTTCCTCCCTCCCGCATCCACTTCAAGGATAGGTCAAGGCCTATTTATCTCTGCCATGGAACTACTCTATAGTGGAGCTTGTTTTCGCGATGTCGACCCTGCAAAGGACTGGTTACCGTGGCCCGTTGGCTCAGGATGCTTCTGCCCGCACTCGTGGTGGTGGCCTGGCTGGCTGCCGCAGGGTTTGGCGGGCCCACCTTCGGCAAGCTCTCCGACGTCTCCACCAACGACCAGGCCGGATTCCTTCCCGCCAGCGCCGAATCCACCTCCGCCGGCGAATGGCAGCGGCGGTTTCTGGACTCTGATGCGGTGCCGGCCGTCGTCGTCGTGGAATTCGGCAAGGCGCTCCAGCCCCGGCAGGTGGCGGACTATGGACCGTTGGCAGGCCAGTTGTCCGAGGCTGTGCATCAGGAGAGCGGCAGTGCCGGCGAGGTGGCCGGCCCTATTCCGTCCGACGACCTCAAAGCGGTGCAATTCATCGTCCCCATCCCGGAAGGCCTGGACACCGGCGATGCGGTCGCCAGCCTGCGCGCAGTGCTGGCGGCAGAACTTCCGGATTCCGCCACTGGCTATGTCACGGGTCCTGCCGGATTTATCGCCGACCTTGTGGAAGCCTTCGGCGGCATCGACGGGCTTCTGCTGGGCGTGGCGCTGGGGGCGGTGTTCGTGATCCTGCTGGTGGTTTACCGTGCGGTGCTGCTGCCGTTCCTGGTCCTGCTGACGTCCATGTTCGCCCTCTGCGCGGCCATTCTCGTGGTCTACTGGTGCGCCCTGCAGGGCTGGATCCAGCTCAGTGGCCAAAGCCAGGGCATCCTCTTCATCCTGGTGATCGGTGCCGCGACCGACTACGCCTTGCTGCTGACGGCGCGCTACCGCGAGGCCCTTGGCGGCCAGGCCTCCACCTGGGCGGCCATGAGGAGCGCCTACCGGGCCGCCGTCGAACCCATCGCCGCGTCCGGCGCCACCGTGATTCTGGCGCTGTTGTGCCTCTTGTTCTCCGATCTGAACTCCAACCGCAGCCTTGGTCCGATCGCAGCCATTGGCATCGTTTTCTCCGTGCTCGCCGCCCTGACCTTCCTGCCTGCCGTGCTGCTGTTGACCGGCCGCGGCGCCTTTTGGCCGATCGTGCCCCGCCCCGGGCATCACCTCCACCGCGCGCAGCCCGGCCGCTCGGTGGCCGGCACCGAAGGTCTGCGCGGGCTGTGGCTGCGGGTGGCCCGGCTGATCGCGCGCCGGCCGCGGGCCACTTGGCTGGTTTCGGTGCTGCTGCTGGTGGCCGGCTCCCTGGGCGTGCTGCAATTGCAGGCTCACGGCGTCCCCCAATCGGAGCTGGTGATGGTGCACACCGATTCCGCCGACGGGCAGGAGGCCTTGAGCAGGCATTTTGACGACGGTGCCGGCAGTCCCGCCGTGATCGTCGCCGGCGCCGGCGTGCGGAACGAGGTGCTGGATGCGGTTCACGGCACGGACGGTGTGGCGTCAGCGGAATTCCTGACCCGCGACGGAGCGGTGGCGGAGGTGGACGGCCGGGTGCTCCTCTACGCCACGCTGCAGGATGTTCCGGACTCCGATGCGGCCGAACAGACAGTAGCCAACCTGCGCACCGCGCTGGACACGGCGGACCGGGAGGCGCTGGTCGGCGGCGTGACGGCAGTGGCGCTGGACACCAACGTGACCGCGCAGGCCGACCTGCTGAAGATCGCCCCGATGGTGCTGGGCGTCATTCTGCTCATCCTGATCCTGCTGCTGCGCTCGGTCCTGGCCCCGGTGCTGCTGATCCTGTCCGTGGCACTGTCCTATCTCACGGCACTGGGTGTCTCCGCGCTGGTCTTCAACCATGTTTTCGGCTTCCCGGGCGCGGATGCCTCGGTGCCGCTGTTCGGCTTCGTGTTCCTAGTGGCGTTGGGGATCGACTACAACATCTTTTTGATGACCCGGGTGCGCGAGGAATCCCTGCGGCACGGCACCCGGCCCGGCATCCTGCGCGGCCTGGGATCCACCGGCGGCGTCATCACCTCCGCCGGCGTGGTGCTGGCGGCAACCTTCGCTGCCCTCGGCGTCATCCCCATCCTTTTCCTGATCCAGCTCGCGTTCATCGTGGCGTTCGGAGTCCTGCTGGACACGGTTCTGGTGCGCTCGCTGCTGATTCCGGCCCTCTCCTATGACATCGGGCCGAAGATCTGGTGGCCCGCCAAGCTGTCGCGTCCCGGGGTGCCCACAGCTGCTGCGCTGCCTGAGCCGGCCGGGGAGTCCTCGTCAGCCGTGGCGCGGCACTGATCCGCCGGGCCCACGGCGCCAGAGCGCCAAGGCACGGGCGGGGACGCCGGGCGGGCGGGCACGGCTTTCTCCGTCGTCGTTCCTGCAGAACCAAAGTTGAGTCGGGTGTACTCAATCCTTATTGACATTGGCATGCTTCCGAGTAAACTTGAGTGCAGAAGGCTCACATTGGTTGCCGCCTCCAAGAGGGCAGCCCCCGGGGTATCGGGATGAGCCGCCGCACTGATCAAGGCCGCGTTTGCGGCCGCAAAGGAAGGACACGCGTATGTCTCGTGCAGTAGGTATTGATCTCGGAACCACCAACTCCGTTGTCTCTGTTCTCGAAGGTGGCGAACCCACCGTCATCGCCAACGCCGAGGGTGGCCGCACCACTCCGTCCGTTGTCGCGTTCTCCAAGTCCGGTGAGGTGCTGGTCGGCGAGATCGCCAAGCGCCAGGCCGTCAACAACATCGAACGCACCATCGCCTCGGTCAAGCGCCACATGGGCACCGCCTGGACGACCGAGATCGACGACAAGAAGTACACCGCGCAGGAAATCTCCGCGCGTATCCTGCAGAAGCTCAAGCACGACGCCGAGTCCTACCTGGGCGAGAAGGTCACCGACGCGGTCATCACCGTTCCGGCCTACTTCAACGATGCCGAGCGCCAGTCCACCAAGGAAGCGGGCGAAATTGCCGGCCTGAACGTGCTGCGCATCGTCAACGAGCCGACCGCGGCCGCACTGGCCTACGGTTTGGACAAGGGCAAGGAAGACGAACTGATCCTGGTCTTCGACCTCGGCGGCGGCACCTTCGACGTGTCCCTGCTTGAAGTCGGCAAGGACGAGGATGA
>NZ_JBNHHB010000045.1:0-38031 GCF_059091905.1 Arthrobacter sp. Dra40 | reverse complement strand
CGGAGGACTGCTCCGCGGCAGCCAAAGCTGCGGCGGGAGGTTCAGCTGGTGCCGGATCAAACATGAGTGCGTCTCAATCTTCAGCATGCCCACAGGGGGCGGCATCGACTACGAACGGTCGCGGAACAAAGCCCGCAGACGCCATCAGGAAACCCCAACCTGACGGCCAACGATTGGTGCTGAACTGCTGCTGAAAACAGCCTATAAGCCGGGTCGGACAGTTTCGGCTGACAGGAAATTGGGCCATCACGGGGAGGGCCGCGTAGGCGCCGACCGTGGTCCTAAGGGCGCAGACGTGCCAAGGGCCGACCTGCTCGCAGACGGCAAGAACATGGCACTCATGAGGAAGGGCAGCTCACGGCAACGGCTCAAGACGAAACCGGCCGATGCCGGACGCGTTAGGGCCTCGATATTTCGCTGCCCGGACGGATTGCCCCTACCCGGCCATGCCTACCGGAGTCTGTTGGCAGGCAGCGACGAAGGGTTTGAGCAATGCGTGGAGTTGGCCGTCGGGCGAGCCGGGCTCTTCGGGATGCCATTGCACGGCGAGCAGCCAGCCTTCATCGGGACGGGCTAGTTCCACGGCTTCGACCACGCCGTCGGCCGCCGTGGCCACCACGCGCAGTCGGTCACCGAGTCGGCGGATTGCCTGGTGATGGCCAGACTGGACCGTGATGGCGTCGGTGCCGAGTGCACCGGCCAGCAGGCTGTCGGGTGCGATCTGCACCGGGTGGCTGGCCATGGGCGGCTGCGGTTGGTGGATCTTGTGGAGGGAATCCGGGCCCAGGTCTTCAATCAGTGAGCCAGCGAAGGCAACGTTGATGAGCTGGAGCCCGCGGCAGATGCCGAGCACGGGACGGCCGTTCTCGATGGCGCCGTTGACTAAGTCGATTTCGACCTCGTCCGCTCCGGTATCCACGCAGTGCACGGTGGGTTCGTCGGTGTCGCCGCCGTAGCGCGCCGGGTCCACGTCGCCGCCGCCGAGGATGACCACGCCGTCGTAATCCAGGGCGCTGAAGACGTGGCCGGAGGCCGAATTCAGGACGATGGGTTCCGCTCCAGCAGCGCTCAGTCCGTCAGCGGCCCGCTGGGCCAAATCGGCCAGGACCTTCGAGAACCACCCCGGATGGGACGGCGCGTCCCGCACGTAGCTGACGGCAATCCGAGGGCGGGCACCGCCGTCGTCACCCACGGGGCGGGCACCGCCGTCGTCATCCACAGGGTGGGTCACGGCGATCAGGCGGGGTAGAGCGGGTTGTGGCCGGGGGTGACGCGTTCGGATTCCCGCACCGGGCCCGGCGCGGTGCCGTTTCCGAACGGGCTGCCGCCGAGGGCTTCGCGGCCGTGCTCGGTCAGCCAGCCGGAGAGGTCCGGGCCTTGCGGGACGATCCGGGTGGGGTTGATGTCCTCGTGCACGATGTAATAGTGCTGCTTGATCTGCTCG
Source organism: Arthrobacter sp. Dra40 (assembly GCF_059091905.1). Taxonomy (NCBI): domain Bacteria; kingdom Bacillati; phylum Actinomycetota; class Actinomycetes; order Micrococcales; family Micrococcaceae; genus Arthrobacter; species Arthrobacter sp. Dra40. The sequence continues at coordinate 36,587 of NZ_JBNHHB010000045.1, read as the reverse complement.
AAGTCGGTGGTGTCGCCGAAACCCGGGGTCTGGAACAGGTCGCGCGCGTAGCCCCACAGCGCAGGCATCTCGCTCAGCTTGTTCCGGTTGCACTTGAAGTGGCCGTGGTAGACCGCGTCGAAGCGGGCCAGGGTGGTGAAGAGGCGGACGTCGGCCTCGGTGATGGTGTCGCCCATCAGGTAGCGCTGGTTGGTGAGGCGCTCCTCGAGCCAATCCATGGCAGTCCAGAGCCGGTCGTAGGCGGCGTTGTAGGCTTCCTGCGAGCCGGCGAAACCGCAGCGGTAGACGCCGTTATTAACCTCGGTGTAAATCCGCTTGATGACCGGCTGCATCTCCTCGAGCTTGTCGGCCGGGAGCAGGTCCGGGGCGCCGTCGCGGTGGAAATCCTTCCACTCGGTGGAGAAGTCCAGGGTCATCTGCGGGTAGTCATTGGTGACGACGGCGCCGCTCGACTCCTCGACGATGGCCGGCACGGTGATGCCGCGGGGGTAGTCCGGGAAGCGCTTGAAGTAGTTCTCCTGCAGGCGCTCGGTACCCAGCACCGGGTCCCGGCCGTCCGAGTCCAGGTCGAAGGTCCAAGAGCGGGCGTCGTGGGTGGGGCCGGGCAGGCCCAGCGAAATGGCGTCTTCGAGCCCCAGCAGCCGGCGCACGATGATGGCGCGGTTGGCCCAGGGGCAGGCGCGGGCGGCAACCAGGCGGTAGCGGCCGGCCTCCACCGGCCAGGCTTTGGCGCCGTCGCCTAGCCCGCCGTTCGGGTTGCCGATCGTGCCACCGGTCGGCCCGTCCGAGGCACGGACGGCATCGGGATCGGCCACGATCCGGTCCTCGATGTAGCTGGTGTCCCGGTCGAATTCTTCGCCGCTGTGGACGTAGGCGCCTTTGGTGCTGAATTGTGCCGTATCGCTGGTGTGGCTCATGCTTCCACCATATCTGCGGGCGGGCTTCGATGGGATGGGCAGCTGTTCGTTCGGCCGGTTCGGCCGGGTGTTTGGGGTCCGTGTGTTGTGCGTCCAGGCTTTGGCTCAGCTGCGCAGCTTGTGCAGCAGCAGCGCAACGTGGAGCGAGGTTCGCGACTCGGCGTCGTCCAGCGGAACGCCAAGCTTTTCCTGCAGCCGCGCCAGCCTGGCGTACAGGGTGGGACGGCTGAGGTAGCCGTTGCGCGCGAGCAGCGCCTTGTTCCCTCCGGATTCCAAATAGTGCAGGAGCAGGTCGAGGGCTTCGGCGTCTTGGGCGATGGGGGCGAGTTCGGCGTCCGCGAAGGCGGCCGCCCGCGGGTCGTCGCGCAGCATGGATAGCAGTCCGCGCAGCCGGACATCGGCCGATCGGTAGAACCGCCGGTCGCTGCCGAGCCCCGCGGCGGAGCCTAGCCCCGCCGCGGATTCGGCCACGTGCGCGGCTTCGTCCAGTCCGGCCGCGGCAGCCAGCAGGTCCGGCCGGCCGCGGCCTACGCCAACAGCCCAATCGACGCTGGTTTGCTCGGCCAGCTGCCCGCACAGCCGTTCCAGCACCGGGTCTTCCAGTTGCTTGGCGGGCACGGCCACCAAGAGCCCGAGGGCGCCGGCTTGCAGGCTGGCGGCCAGGGCCGGTACCCGGGCTTCCGCCAGCACGCCGTGCAGCAGGTCCAGCAGCGCCCGCTCGCGCCGCTGGACTTCGATCGGTTCCTCACCGGGCCGCCGGCTTAACCGGAACACCACCGGCAGGTACACCGGAGCCGCGGACAGGCCCAGGGCGGCCGCGCGGGCTAAGGCTTCGTGTTCTTCCAGCGCCCCGGGTCGGCGGAGTTCGTGCAGCAACCCGGCGCGTGCCTGATGGCCGAGTTCGCGCTGGTCCCGTTCGGCCATCCGGTTGATGGTCAACGCCTGGCCGGCCCGCTCCAACACCATCGCGCCGTCGCCGTCGACCTCCGCTGGTCCCGCGGATGCAGGCACCACCAGGCGGCCCCAGCGCTGGCCGCGCACACCGACGGGCGTCTGTAGCCATCCCGCGGCCCCGGCCCGTGCTGTCTCCTCGCGGTAATGCACCAACCGCGACCGTTCGGCCCACCCGGTGAGCAGTTCCGATGTTGGGACGCCGGCGGACGCGAAGGCCAGCACGAGATGCGCCACGTCCTCCAGCACCACCGGCGCACCCATCAGCTCTGCCGCCCGCGCCACGATCTCCTCCGGGGAGGCGTTTTCCAAACTGAGCATGGTAAAAACCTCGTGCACCTGCCGCGACCGCTCCAGCTGCGCCAACTGCCCGGACACCAGCATGCGGTGCACCACCTCGGTAACCTCCACAAACCGGATCCGCCGGCTCAACAGGACGACGGGCAGTTTGGCTTCGCCCGCGGCCCGGCGCAGTGCCGTCTCCGCCTGCGGCCGCTGCGCGGTGATTTCGACGACGACGCCGGCGGCACCTGCCGCCGCCAGCTCACCGAGATACCGGGCTGCTTCCGCGGCCGAGTCCTCGAAGGCCAGACCGGTGGTGAGGACCAACTCGCCGCCTTCCAGCAGACCGGCGAGGCTCCTCAGTTCCGCCACATGTACCCAGCGGACGGACGCGCCCAAGTCATCGATACCTGCCAGGATCTCCGGTGCTCCGGCGCGCACCACTTCCAGGCCCAGGACATCCTGCACAGTCAGCGTCATTGACACAGTGTAAGGCTGACAGGAATATTTCCGACGTGATGTAAGTGGTGCGCACGATGATGGCGCCGGATGATGATGCCAAGACAATGGATTCGGCACGCCTCGCCCCCGTACAGGCGCCCGCTGCGACAAGCAAGGAACTACCCCGAGGAGCACCCATGCAGACAGTTCAACACTGGATCGACGGCAGCTACGTCAACCCTGATCCGGAGGGCCGGCTGGGCGAGGTGAGCAACCCGGCCACCGGCAAAGTCTCGTCCCGCGTGGCTTTGGCGAGCACCGCCGTCGTGAATCAAGCGGTGCAGGCGGCGGCGGCGGCGTTTCCGGCGTGGCGGGACACGTCGCTGGCGCGGCGCGTGCAGATCCTCTTCACCTTCCGCGAACTGCTGAACGCCCGCAAGGGCGAGCTGGCCGCGATCATCACGGCCGAGCACGGCAAGGTGCTGGACGACGCGCTCGGCGAGGTGTCCCGCGGGCAAGAGGTGGTGGAGTTCGCCTGCGGCATCCCGCATCTGCTCAAGGGCGGCTACACCGAGAATGCTTCCACCAAGGTGGACGTCCATTCGGTGCGGCAGCCGGTGGGTCCGGCGGCGATCATCTCCCCGTTCAACTTCCCGGCGATGGTGCCCATGTGGTTCTTCCCGGTGGCCATCGCCGCCGGCAACACGGTGGTGCTCAAGCCCAGCGAGAAGGATCCGACGGCGGCCAACTGGCTGGCCGAGTTGTGGAAGGAAGCGGGGCTGCCGGACGGCGTGTTCAATGTGGTGCACGGCGACAAGGAGTCCGTGGACGCGCTGCTGGAGCATCCGGAGATCAAGTCCGTTTCCTTCGTCGGTTCGACGCCGATCGCCCGCTACGTCTATGAGCGCGGAACGGCCGCCGGCAAGCGGGTGCAGGCGCTGGGCGGGGCGAAGAACCACATGCTGGTGCTGCCGGACGCGGACCTGGATCTGGCCGCGGACGCCGCGGTCAACGCCGGCTACGGCTCCGCCGGCGAGCGCTGCATGGCGATTTCCGCGGTGGTGGCGGTGGAGTCGGTCGCTGACGAGCTGGTGGCCAAGATCGCCGAGCGCACCGCCAAGCTGCGCGTGGGCGACGGCATGCGCGGCACGGACATGGGGCCGCTGGTCACGGCGGCGCACCGGGACAAGGTGGCCGGCTACATCGCGGCCGGCGAGGATGCCGGCGCCGAGCTGGTGCTGGACGGGCGCACGGTGGAACCGGATGCCGAGGGCGACGGCTTCTTCCTGGCCCCGACGCTGTTCGACCGGGTGACGCCGGAGATGTCCATCTACACCGACGAGATCTTCGGGCCCGTCCTGTCCGTGGTGCGGGTGCCGGGCTACGACGAGGGGTTGGCGCTGATCAATGAGAACCCGTACGGCAACGGCACCGCGATTTTCACCAACGACGGCGGGGCCGCCCGCCGCTTCGAGAACGAGGTGCAGGTGGGTATGGTGGGCATCAACGTGCCGATCCCGGTGCCGATGGCGTACTACTCGTTCGGCGGCTGGAAGAACTCGCTGTTCGGCGACAGCCACGCACACGGCGCCGAGGGCGTGCACTTCTTCACCCGCGGCAAGGTGGTGACCACCCGCTGGCTGGATCCAAGCCACGGCGGCATCAACTTGGGTTTCCCGCAGAATGCTTGATCCGGCTGGGCCGGCACGCGACTGCCGCAGCTGCCCCGCCGAGCCAACCGTCCGCCGTCGTAGTTTAAGGAGAGACAGATGACCACAACCACCGGCTCAGCGTTGAGCGCCGAGGAACTGGAAGCCGGCCGCCGCGCGTACCAGCTGGACCGCCAGCACGTGTTCCATTCCTGGTCCGCGCAAGAACTGATCACGCCCATGGTCATTAGCCGGGCGGAAGGCTCTTGGGTCTGGGACGGCGAGGGCAACAGGCTGCTGGACTTCTCCTCGCAGCTGGTCAACACGAACATCGGCCACCAACACCCCAAGGTCGTGGCGGCGATCCAGGAGCAGGCCGGACAGCTGTGCACCGTGGCACCGCAGCACGTCAACGCCGCCCGCTCGGAAGCCGCCCGGTTGATCGCCGAGCTGACCCCCGGCGATCTGGACCGGGTCTTCTTCACCAACGGTGGCGCCGAGGCCGTGGAGCACGCGGTGCGGATGGCCCGGCTGCACACCGGCCGCTACAAGGTGCTCTCCGCCTACCGCTCGTACCATGGCGGCACGGCGCTGGCCGTGAACATCACCGGCGACCCGCGGCGGGCGGCCAACGACTACGGCAATGCCGGCACGGTCCACTTCCATGCGCCGTTCCTGTACCGCAGCCAGTTCCATGCCGAGGACGAAGCGCAGGAATGCCAGCGCGCGCTGGAGCATCTGGAAACCACCATTCAGCTGGAGGGCGCCGACCGCTTTGCCGCGATCGTGCTGGAGTCCATCCCCGGCACCGCGGGCATCATGGTGCCGCCGCCGGGCTACCTGCAGGGTGTCCGCGAGCTGGCGACCAAGTACGGGATCGTGTTCATCGCCGACGAGGTGATGGCCGGCTTCGGCCGGTCCGGCAAGTGGTTCGCCATTGACCACGCCGGCGTGGTCCCGGACCTGCTGACCTTCGCCAAGGGCGTGAACTCCGGCTACGTGCCGCTGGGCGGCGTGGCGATCTCCGAGGCGATCTATGCGACCTTCGCCAAGCGGGTCTATCCGGGCGGCCTGACCTACTCCGGACATCCGCTGGCCTGCGCCGCGGCGGTGGCCACGATCAACGCCATGCGCGAGGAGCAGATGGTGGAGCATGCCGCTTCGCTGGGGACCGATGTGTTCGGCCCGGGGCTCGCGGAGCTGGCGGCCAAGCACCAATCGGTCGGCGAGGTGCGCGGCGTCGGAGCCTTCTGGGCGGTGGAGCTGGTGAAAAACCGGGCCACGCGCGAGCCGCTGGCACCGTACGGCTCCTCGAGCCCGGAGATGAACGAGCTGATCGCCGCCTGCAAGTCCCGCGGGTTGCTGCCGTTCGCCAACTTCAACCGGATCCACGTGGTGCCGCCGCTGAACATCAGCGCGGAGGACGCCCAGACCGGCCTGGCCATCCTGGACGAGGTGCTGAAGCTGGCCGACGCGCACGCCGAGGGCTAAGGGCCGCGGGGCCGGGCGGGGCCGGGCCGCTTGTCCGGTACCGGCCCTCCCGGCATGCCTTGGTAGGTTATTCAGAGCCACACACACCTACCGCAGGAGAGCCAGGCACGCATGGGCATTCATTGGGACCGGTTGGACGAGCGGCTGCGGGCGCAGGTGGAGGCGAACACCGCGCGGTACGAGCGGGTGCGCCCGGCGCTGGCAACCGTCACGTCCCAATTGCAGTCGGGCATCCGGGACATTTTCGGCAATGCCGAACTGACGCCTTTGTTCGTCACCGCCCGGACCAAGAGCGTCGAGTCGTTCCGGGACAAGGCGTCGCGGATGCTGCAGCCGGCCGAACCGGGTGATGCCCCGGCGTTGGAGTTCCCCGATCCGTTGCGGGAGATCCACGATCTGGTCGGTGTCCGGGTGATCGTGAGCCTGCCCCACGAAATCCGCGAGGCCGCCGCTTTGATCAAGCGGCAGCGCAGCGACTTCGACTGCCGTGCCGACCGGGAGAAGGACATCGGCTCGATCGAATCCGGCACTTATGGCTACGCCAGCCGCCACCTGATCCTGCGCACGCTGCAGAACAACACGGTCAAGGCCTACCAGCAGGCCCTAGGCGAACCGGCCCGCGCCACCGGCAGCTACCTCTTCGAAGTCCAGATCCGCACGATCCTTTCGCACGCGTGGTCCGAACTGGAGCACGATATCCGCTTCAAGTCCTCGGATCCGCGCGCCTGGAGCCCCTATTTCGACCGGCAGTTCACCGCCACCGCAGCCATGTTGGAGGCGGTCGAGTCGGCCTTTGCCGAGCTGCACGAGCGCTACGAAACCGTCACCGGCTACTGGGACGAAGAGGGCGAAGGTGCGGCACCGCTGACGCCCCGCCGGGTCCGCGAGGTGTGGCAGACCCTGCTGCCGCATGTGGACCGCAAGTCCGACGACGACTGGGGCTGGGCCGCGGAACTGTTGGCCGCGCACGGCCTGAAGACCACCACCGAGCTGGCCGCCTTGTTGAATCCGGAAACCATCACGGACGTCCGCGCCGCCCTGGAGCACCGCTACTCCCCCGGCCCGGACCGGCTGCTGGACGACCTGCTGCTCTGGCGCTTCGGCCGGAGCCACATCGAGCTCACGGCCGGCGAGGACGAACACCGGCGCGATTCGCTGCAACGCCGCTTCCGGCAGCTGGAAACCTACCGTCAGGGAATCTAGCGGGCACGCCGCGGCCCGGCGCACGGCGCGGGCTAGGCGGCGAAGGCGAAGCGGTCCCGGCCCACCAGCAAGCCGGTGGCGGCCTGCAGGACGGCGATGATGCAGAGCAAGGTCAGGGAAGCCGCCCAGGCGCCGGACGCGGCGAAGAGTCCGCCGAAGATCGGCGGACCAGCCGCGGCCAACAGATAACCGATCGACTGGGCCATGCCGGAGAGCGCGCTCGCCTCGCGGTGCGTACGCGTGCGCAGGCCGAAGAGCGCGAGCGCGGTGACCAGCGAACTGCCACAGCCGAAGCCTGCCACCAGCACCCAGAACAGCATGATCTCGGGCATCAGCAGGATGCCCAGCACCCCGGCGAGCACCAGCAGCGGCGGACCCGAGGCAGCCAGGCGCTGCGTCGGCCCGCGGAGGACCACCGGCGTCAGCAGGCTGGACACCACGCCGATCAGCTGGAACATCATCAGGTCCCAGCCGGATGCCAGTCCGCTGCGGCCGTGGAAGCGTTCCAGCGTGGGCAGCCAGGTGATGAGTATGTAGAAGATCATGGACTGCAGGCCCATGTACAGCGTCACCTGCCAGGCGATGCCGGATTTCCAGACCGAGCCCCTGACCAGGGCCGGCGCCGCCGCCGCGTCGCGGGCCCTGTCGGAAAGTTGGCTGCCTCGGCGCAGGCGGGGCAGCCAGAGCAGCACGGCCGGCACCGCCAGCACCACGAAAGCGGTCAGGGCGAAGCGCCAGCCGGCCGGTTCGCCACCGATCGGAACGAGCGAGAGCGGCACTGCGAGTCCGGCCCCCAGCGAGGCACAGCCGCCGAGCACGGCGGAATAGCCTCCGGTGAGCGAGGCCATCCGCTCCGGGAAGTCGCGTTTGAGCAGTGCCGGCAGCATCACGTTGCAGACAGCGATGGCGGCGCCGATCAGCATGGTGCCGATCCACAGATTCGCCAGGGAGCCCGGAATGGGTCTCAACAGCGTCCCCGCAACCAGCAGCAGCAGGGCACCGAAAACCGTGCGTTCCACACCGAACTTCTCGCTGAGGCCGTGCGCCAGCGGGGGAGACCGCGCCGAAGGCCAGCAGCGGCACCGCGGCCAGCACGCCCAGGGCGGCAACACCCAGACCGGTCTCCGCGCCGATCTGGTCCAGCAGCGGGCCCACGCTGGTCAGCACCGGGCGCAGGTTGGCGGCCACCACCAGGATGCCGGCAATCAGCAACCCGGCCGAGAGCGCCCGGCTGGTCCCGCGGGTTTCCCGCACGGCCACTCCCTTCCACAATAGGTAGTCTCAGGCAACTGTATGCGACAGGACACAGAAAGGGGCACCCTGTCCGCGCAGGAACTGGACGTCCCGCGCGGAGGGTGCACCTCCGCCGTCGTACTCATGCGGCGGCCGGAGCCCGCGAGGCAGGCCACCGAAAGTCGGCTGGCCGAAAACCGTTGACAAAGTTCTCCGCCCCCTGTGTCATAAGTGAAACTCGTTCATTTCCGGCAGGCGCCGGGGACCCAGGAGCGGCCATGGCGGCAGGTTGGATTTTCCACTCCGGCAGGATCTTCGATGGCCTGCGCCTGCATCCGACGGCCACGGCAGTTGCCGTCACTGGCGGAGTCATCACCGCCGTCGGAACCGATGCCGAAGTCCGGGCGGCCGCGGGGCCGGATGCCACGGCCGTGGACCTGCGCGGCCGGCTGCTGGCACCCGGCTTCACCGATGCGCACGTGCACGCGGTGATGGCGGGGCTGGAACGGCTGGGCTGCGACCTGTCCGAGTGCGCCGGAGCCGAGGCCGTGCTGGCACAGATCGCCGCATCCGCTGCGGCCGGCTCCTCGGCATCCGGCAGCGGCTGGATCACCGGCGGCGGCTGGCACAAGGCGGATTTCCCGGGCGGTTATCCCAGCCGCCAGACGCTGGACGCGGTGGTTCCAGGCCGGCCGGTCTATCTGGTCAACGCGGACCACCACAGCGCGTGGGTCAACACCAGGGCGCTGGAGCTCGCCGGAATCGACGCAGCAACCCCCGATCCGGAGGACGGACTGCTGGAGCGCGACGCCGGCGGCTTCCCGAGCGGGACGCTGCATGAGGGCGCCATGGATCTGGTGAATCGGGTCATTCCCCGCGCCACGGTGGAGGAGATGCGGGCCGGGCTGCTGGAAGCCCAGCGCTATCTTCACTCGGTGGGCGTCACCGGCTGGCAGGAGGCGATCCTGGGCGACTACGCGGGCTATCCGGAGGCCAGTGCCGCCTACCGGGCGCTGTTGGACCAGGGCCTGCTGACCGGCCGCGCCGCGGGAGCGCTCTGGGTACCGCGGTCCACCACCGTGGAGTCGGTCCCGGACCTGGTGGCCGAGTTCGTCGGGCGGCGGGAGCAGAATGCGGCCGCCGGTTTTCGCACCACCAGCGCCAAAATCATGGTGGACGGTGTGCCGGAGAACCGGACCGCGGCCATGCTGGAGCCGTATCTTCAGCCGTGCGCCTGTGAAGGCATGGCAGCGCACGACGGCGGTGCCTCCGCCGGCGCGGACCGAGGGCTGAGCTACCTGCCGAAGGAAGTGCTGGTGGCAGTGGTGGCGGCACTGGACGCGGCCGGATTCGATCTGCATCTCCACGTGATCGGCGACCGCGGGGTGCGCGACGGGCTGGACGCCGTCGAGCACGCCCGCCGTGCCAACGGCCGCGGCACGGGGCGGCACCACATGGCGCACCTGCAGATCATCCACCCCGCGGACGTCGCCCGCTTTGGCGAACTGGGCGTCACCGCGAACCTGCAGGCGCTCTGGGCCTGCAACGACGCCCAGATGCGCGAGCTGACCGTGCCGTTGATCGGCGAGGAGCGCGCAGGCTGGCAGTACCCGTTCCGCTCCCTGGCCGCGTCCGGCGCCGGGCTGGCGATGGGCTCGGACTGGCCCGTTTCCACGCCGGATCCGTGGCAGGCCATCCATGTGGCGGTCAACCGCAGCCACCCCGATGACGGCTCGGACGAGCCGCTGCTGCCGGGCGAGGCGCTGTCCCTGGAGGCGGCGCTGGCCGCCTACACCTCCGGCTCGGCGTGGCTCAACCGCCATGACGACGGCGGCCGGATGATCCCCGGAGCCCCGGCCGATCTGGTGGTCCTGAGCGTCGACCCGTTCAGCCTGCCGGTGTCGGAACTGCATACCGTCGGCACGGACATGACGTTCGTGGCCGGCGCACCGGTGTTCGAGCGGCAGGCGGTGCGGGCATGAAAACGTTCTACGACCGGGCAGAAGAAGAGATCCCCGCAGCCCGGATCGATGCGGCGCTGGCCGGGGCATCCCCCACGCCGTACTGGTTGGATGATCCTTCCCGCCCTGAGTCGCTGCCGCCCTTGCGTGGCTCGGTCACGGCGGACCTTGCGGTGGTCGGCGGCGGCTACACCGGCTTGTGGACCGCGCTGCTGGCCAAGGAACGCGACCCGGAACGCTCGGTGGTGCTGTTGGAGGGCAACCGGATCGGCTGGGCCGCCTCCGGCCGCAACGGCGGATTCTGCGAGGCCAGCCTGACCCATGGCAGCGCGAACGGGCAGAAGCATGTGCCGGAGGAAACCGAACTGCTGGGCAAACTGGGCCTGCAGAACCTGGACGAGATCGAACAAGCCCTGGCACGGTACGGAATCGATGCCGGTTTCGAGCGGACCGGAACACTCTCGGTGGCCACCGAAGAGCACCACGTTGCCTGGCTTCAGGAGGGAGCCGCAGAGGACCCGGCGCTGGAGTTCCTGGACCGGTCCGCCGTGCAGCGGGAGGTCGCCTCGCCCGCCTACCGGGCGGGGTTGCGGGACCGGCACGGGACGGCGATGGTGCACCCGGCCAGACTGGCGTGGGGGCTGCGCGACGCCTGCGTGCGCGCCGGCGTCGAAATCTATGAACACACCCCGGTGCGCTCCCTGGCAGGGCGGGCGGGCTTGATGGCGCTGCGCACGGACTTCGGCTCGGTGGCAGCCCAGCGGGTGGCGCTGGCGACCAACGCCTTTCCGTCGCTGCTGGCGCGCACCCGGCTGCACACCGTCCCGGTGTACGACTACGCACTGATGACCGAGCCGCTGAGCCGGGCGCAGCGGGAAGCACTCGGCTGGGCCGAACGGTTCGGCCTCTCGGACAACGACAACCGGTTCCACTACTACCGGCTGACCACCGACGCCGACGGCCGGGATCGGATGCTGTTCGGCGGGTACGACGCCGTCTACTATTACGGCCGGTCGCTCCGGCACAGCCACGAGCAGCGCCCGGAGACGTTCCGCCGGCTGGCCGCCCACTTTTACGCCACGTTCCCGCAGCTGGCCGACGTTTGCTTCAGTCACGCGTGGGGCGGCGCCATCGACACCTGCAGCCGCTTTTTCTCCTTCTTCGAGACCGCGTACGGCGGCCGGGTGGCCTACTGCGCCGGCTTCACCGGCCTGGGCGTGGGCGCCTCGCGCTTTGGCGCCAACGTGATGCTGGACCTGCTCTCCGGCCAACCGACCGAGCGCACCCGGCTGGAGCTGGTGCGGAAGAAGCCATTGCCGTTCCCGCCCGAGCCGCTCGCCTGGCTGGGCGTCAAGCTCACCACCGCGGCCATGGTCCGCGCCGACCGCAACCAAGGACGCCGCGGCCCCTGGCTGAAAGCCATGGATGCGGTCGGCATGGGCTTCGACTCCTAATCCGCTAGTCTGCGCCGGAATCGCTGGGGGCAACAGCACGGCTGGCCAGCCCGCAACAAAACAACCGAAGCCTCACGTTTCAACGCGCGGGAACGTCTGCACAGGAGAGAATGGAAGCGGACGAAGGAGCGCCATGACCCGCGTGCACACCCTCATCGGTACCCCGGTCGGGGAGCTGACGGCCGTCGCCGAGGACGGTTCGCTGACCGCGCTCTACTTCCCCAGCCACAAACGGATGCCGGACGCCGCGACGTTCGGCGAGCGCACCGCCGTCGGCTTCGAAGCAGTCACCGAACAGCTGGCGGAGTATTTCGCCGGCCAGCGCAGGGAATTCGACCTCCCGCTGGCGCCGAGGGGCGACCCTTTCAAGCTGAAGGTGTGGGCTCTGCTGCGGGAGATCCCGTACGGCCAGACCCGCTCCTACGGACAGCTGGCGGCAGCCCTGGGCGATGTGCATCTGGCGCAGGCAGTGGGCTACGCCAACGGCAAGAACCCGATTTCCATTGTGGTGCCGTGCCACCGGGTGGTCGGCGCGGACGGCTCCTTGGTGGGCTATGCCGGCGGGCTGGAACGCAAGCGGTTCCTGCTGGAACTAGAGGAGCCGTCCGAGGTGAAAGCCGGCAAGCTTTTCTGATGCGCCCCACCTCACGAAGCCGGGCCGGCAGCCGTCTACCGAGTGTGCAGATGAAACCCTTCGAGCAACTGGTTACCGACCATGGCCCTACCGTCCTGCGCGTCTGCCGGGCGGTGCTGGGACCCGGCCCGGATGCCGAAGACGCTTGGTCGGAAGCGTTTCTGTCCGCGCTCAAGGCCTATCCGGAGCTGCCCCCGGATGCGAACCACGAGGCATGGCTGGTGACCATCGCCCACCGCAAGGCCATCGACGCGGTCCGGCGGCGGGCCCGGACTCCGACGCCCACAGAGCACCTGCCCGAATCGGCGTCCTCGCTGGGCATCCCCGGGAATGACGACGACGAACTGCGCCAGGCCGTCGCGGCCCTGCCCCTCCGGCAGCGCGAAGCAGTGGCGCTGCACTATCTGGCCGGACTGCCGTACGCCGAGGCCGCCGAACTCACCGGTTCCACCACGGACGCGGTCCGCCGCGCAGCCGCCGACGGCATGGCCAAACTGCGGGCGTTCTACCGGCGAGGCCACCAGCGCGCCGCGGAGGTGGCCGCACCCGTTGCAAGCGAAGGAGCATTCCGATGACAGCCGAAGGATCCGCGGTCCAAGACACCGTGGCCGGAGAAGAACTGGACGTGCTGACTCGTCTGGACCCGGCACAACTGGAGCGGCTGCACAGCCGACTGGAACGTGAGGCGGCGGCCGCCGACGCGGTCGACCTTGCCTACACCACCACCGACACTCCGGTCGGAAAGCTGCTGCTGGTCGCCACGGAAGAAGGCCTGGTCCGCGTGGCCTTTGCCAGCGAACACCACGACGACGTGCTCGCCGGTCTGGCGGGAACGATCAGCCCGCGCATCCTGCGCTCCCCTGCGCGTCTGGCGGCGGCCGTCCGGCAGTTGGACGAATACTTCGCGGGCCGGCGGCGCTTCTTCGACCTACCGCTGGACCGGCGGTTGTCCAGAGGATTCCGCGCGGAGGTGCTCAACCACCTGCCCGAGATCCCCTATGGCCGGACCGAGAGCTACGCGCAGGTGGCCGCCGCCGTCGGGAATCCCAAGGCCGTGCGCGCCGTGGGCAGCGCCTGCGCCACCAACCCGCTGCCCGTCGTCGTGCCCTGCCACCGCGTGCTGCGCTCGGACGGCGCCTTCGGCGGTTATCTGGGCGGGCCGGATGCGAAGGCCTACCTGCTGGGCCTGGAGGCAGCGGCGTGAGCACCTTGTTCGACGACGCTCCGGCCGGTCCGCGGGAGATCGCGCCGGGCGCGGTGCATGTGCCGGGCTGGCTGGCCGTGGAACAGCAGCGGGAGTTGGTCGAAGCCTGCCGTGAATTCGGCCGCGGGCCGGTCCCCTACCGTGCGGCGAAGCTGCCAGGCGGCCACGAGATGAGCGTGCGGACGCTGTGCCTGGGCTGGCACTGGGCGCCCTACAAGTACACCCGCACGGCCGACGACGTGAACGGCGAACGCGTGCTGGACTTCCCTGGCTGGCTGGCCGAGTGGGGCCGGCGGGCACTCGTCGACGCGTACCAAGACCCGGCTGCGGGCCGGGATTACGAGCCGGACACCGCGCTGATCAACTTCTACGACGACACCGCCAAGATGGGCATGCACCAGGACAAGGACGAGCAGGCAGACTTCCCCGTGGTGTCGCTCAGCATCGGCGACGACTGCCTGTTCCGCTTCGGCAACACCGAAACCCGCACCAAGCCCTACACGGACATCCGGCTGCACTCCGGGGACCTGTTCGTCTTCGGCGGGCCGGCCCGGTTCGCCTACCACGGCGTGCCCAAGATCTACCCGGGCACCGCCGACCCCGACTGCGGGCTGACCGGCGGCCGGCTGAACCTGACCATGCGCGTGACCGGTCTCGGCTGAACGGCCCCCACCTTGTCCACAGCACTTTGTCCACAGCGCTGGAGCAGGACCGGACAACACCCGGCGCGCTAGGAGAGAATCAGTCCATGGAGAAAACCCCTTCCGGCGTCGTGCTCTGCGAGGACGGCCTGGCCCGGCCGGCCTGGGCCGCCACGGATCCGCTGCTGCGCGAGTACTACGACACGGAATGGGGCATGCCGGTCCGCGGCGAGCAGGGCGTTTATGAGCGCATCACCTTGGAGGGTTTCCAGGCCGGGCTCTCCTGGGCCACCATCCTGCGCAAACGCCCGGCCTTCCGGAACGCGTTTCACGACTTCCAGGTGGACACTGTCGCCGCGTTCACCGAGGACGACGTCGAACGCTTGATGCAGGACGCCGGCATTGTGCGCAACCGTGCCAAGATCCACGCCGCCATCACCAACGCCAACGCCACCATCGAGTTGCGGGCGGAAGGCGGTTTGAGCGACTTCGTCTGGTCCTTCCAGCCTGACAGCTCGCCGTCGCCCAACCACATCGGGGAGGTGCCGACCACCTCGCCCGAATCCGTCGCGCTGTCCAAGGCGCTGCGCAAGCGCGGCTTCGCGTTTGTCGGGCCCACCACCATGTTCGCCCTGATGGAGGCCATCGGCATGATCGACACCCATCTGGTGGACAGCCACCGCCGCGGCTCCTCCGGCGTCTGGAACTAAAGGCCCCGTTTTCACAATCACTTCACGCATCCGGCTGCACGCTGAGATGCGTGCCACAATAAGGTCCACCCGCTGGCTTCGCGGGCCCCGGACGTGCGCGCCCGGCCGCACGCCAGACACCGCCAGGAGTTATCCGGTAAGGAGACCACGTTGACGATTCTTGTTGCCTACGCCCCGCGTCCCGAAGGCCGAGCGGCCCTGAGCAAGGGCATCCAGATGGCCACCCAGAACAACGAGAAGCTAGTGGTCGTCAACGCCAGCCCGGGCGGGACGCAGAAGGACGAGTCGTTCTCGGACGCCCACGACGCGGCATGGGTCCAGCAGGAACTGCACAACTCCGGCCTGGACACCGAATTCAAGCAGTTCGTCCGCGGCAAGGACGCCGTGGAGGAGATTGTGGATCTGGTCGAAGAACTCTCCGTCTCGCTGCTGATCATCGGCCTGCGCCGGCGCTCTCCGGTGGGCAAGCTGCTCCTTGGCAGCACCGCCCAGGAAATCCTGCTGACCGTCGATTGCCCGGTCCTGGCGGTCAAGGCCCGCTGATTCATGCAGGTCAACCTGCCGCTGGCTCCCCCGTTCGACGCGCCCGCCGCGCTGGCCGCCCTGGCCGCCCATGCGGTCCCCGGCCTCGAGCGGGTCGATCCAGCGGCCGGCACCTGCACCCGCCTTTTCAACACCGGCACCGGCCCGGTGCCGGTCACCGCCACCCTCTCGCCTGACTCGGTCACTCTCGACGTCGGCAGCGATTCCCCTGCCATCGCGGCGGAGATAACGGCGGCGGTGCGCGGCTGGCTCGATCTGGAGCTGGAACCGGAGCGGGTGGCGGCGATGTTGGGCGGTGACGCCGTGGTCGGTCCGCTGATTGCCGCCCGCCCTGGCCTCCGGATCCTCGGCTACCCGGACGGTTATGAAGGTGCCGTCTCCACCGTGGTGGGCCAGCAAGTTTCGCTGGCAGCAGCCCGCACCTTCGCTGGCCGCCTGGTGTCCGCCTTCGGCTCCCCCGTTGGCGACCTGGCCTTGTTCCCCACCGCGGAGACGCTCGCAGCGGCCGGGTCGGACGCCATCCGCGAGGCCGTCGGCCTGACCAACGCCCGCGCGCGCACCGTCCAGGCCCTGGCCGAAGCCTGTGCGGACGGGTTGCGCATCGCCCCTGACGCCGACCACGCCGATACCCGCCGTCGCCTGTTGGCGTTGCCCGGCATCGGCCCGTGGACGGTCGAATATCTGGCCATGCGCGCCCTGCACGACCGCGACGCCTATCCGGAGGGCGACCTGGTCCTGCAGCGGGCCCTCGCGGTGAAGACCGCCAGACAAGCCCGCGAGCTCGGGCAAGCGTGGGCTCCGGTCCGCGCCTATGCGGTCTTCCATCTCTGGACCGCGTCGGCGTACTTGCCGTAAAGCAATCCGAAGCGGCCGCGCGTGGTCAGTCCTCGCGCGGTGTTACCCGCGGCCGGCTGATCCTGCCCGTTCGATCCGTTCCAGCAATTCCGCCGGCAGCTGGAGATGGGGAACCCGCAGGTTGGAGCGGAGATGACCCGGCTTCACCGTGCCGATGACAGCGCTGGAGACTCCGGGATGGTTCAGCGCGAAGGCCAGCGCAATCTCGCTCGCCGCGAAGCCGTCGACGTCGTTGATGAACCGGTATTTCCGTCCCTGGACAAACTTGTGCCGGTGGTTCTTGAGCGCCCGCAGCAGGTACCAGACGTCGCTGGGTCCGCCGATCTTGAAGATGTCCCGCGAGTACAGGGTCTGCGCGAGCGGCGACTTGAGTTTAACGCCCACCCCGGCTTCCTTCGCCTCGGAGATCACTGCCTCCAGCGAGCGGTCCACGATGTTGTACTCCACCATTAGTGCGTCGAAGATGCCCAGTTTCAGCGCTTTCTTGGCTCCGCCGCGGCCGGTAGAGACGCCGAGCGCGCCGACCGTCCCCCGCTCCTTGAGCTTCAGGACGGTTTCGATGGCGGGATCGGCCGGGTGAGGGAATCCGTGGAAATGCAGCAGCGGCAGGTGGTCGATCTGCAGCCGCCGCAGGCTTGCGTGCACGCTGTTTTCAATCGCCCGGGGCGAGTAGTCCTTCACATTGCGGTTGTTGATCCAGTGGGAACCCGCCTTCGTGGAGATGACCAGGTTCTCCGTCCGGCCCTTGAGGATGCGGCCCAACCGCTCTTCGGCGTTCCCGCGGCTGTAGTTCGGGCCGGTGTCGAAGGCGGTGATGCCGCCTTCGAGGGCCTGATCGACCAGCTGCGCCGCTTGCCGTTCAGGGAATGCCTTCATCCCCCAGTATCCGCCGGCACCGAAGCTGAGTTCGGAGACCTGCAAGCCGGACTGTCCTAGCGAGCGTTGTTTCACCATGCCCCTCTCTGCGGTCACCGGGACCGCCGCAAACCATCCAGCCTAGGCCATCGGGGCCGCACGGGGGTTCAGCGGACGGCGCCGGTGCGGTTGCCGTAGGCGCGCAGAGCGAACCCCAGCACCGAGCAGAGCAGGTAGCCGGCGCCGACCAGCAGCCAGCCGGTGTGGAAGCTGCCGGTGGCCTCCAGCAGCAGGCCCATCAGCAGCGGTCCGGCCGCGAAGCCGGCATACATTCCCATCGACACGATGCCCGAAGCCGTCCCGACCCGCTGGGCCGGAACCACGCGCATCACGCCCGCCATCACCACCACGTTGGCGCCCAGCACGGTGGCGCCGTGCAGGATGACGCCCAGCCAGAGCAGTGCCGGTACGTCGAGCGTCCCCGACGCGAGGAAGGCGGCGGCACCGGCAAGCGCGCCGAACCCGAGCAGGATGAGCAGGGTGGAGGCCCGCACGCCCTTGGCCATCCGGCGCCCCCACAGCACGCGGGAGGTCACACCGACGACGCCGGACACGCCGGCTGCCACGCCGCCCATGACGAGGCTAAATTCCAGCTCCCGGACGGTGAACAGCGGCAGGTAGACGTTGGTGGCCTGCATGCCCAGGCCGGCGAGCAGAGAGTAGCCGGCGAACAGCCAGACCGAGAGCGGGAACCGGGTCTGCGCGCCGTCACTCTTCGGCGTTGCCGCGGACCGGGAGGTGGCATTGTCACTGCGATGTGTACCGCGCGGCGGCGAGGTGGCGGCGGAAGGCGCGGGCACCGCCGTCGTCATGGGGTTTTCCGGCAGTTTGCGCAGGCCGTAGAGGAGCAGCCCGACGGCGACGACGGCGGCCAGCGCGGTGGCGCCTTGCCAGCCGGCCCACAGGGCAACGACGGGGAAGAACAGGCCGGCGAAGAGCTGGCTGCCCTGGACGCCGGACTGCTTCACGCCGATCCACCCTGGCCGCTTGGGAGCCGGGACCTGCGAGATGATGATGCGGTTGGTGGTCGGGTTGGAGATGGCCTGGGCGGGGCCGGCCAGCAGCGCGGCGATCACCAAAACCAGGTAGCTGTGGGCCAGCGAGGCGATCACCAAGGCAACGGCTGTGCCGGCAAAGATCAGCACCAGCTGGGCCCGGTTGGAGATCCGGTCGCTGAGTTTGCCCAGCCACATGCTGCACACCGCGGCGCTGGCGAAGATGGCGGTGGCCAGCAGGCCGAACTGGCCCTCGCTGATGTCCAGGTCCTCGATGACCAGCGGGCTGACGGTGCTCAGGCCGTAGTTGAGCAGCGGGCCCACGCCCATGGCGCACGTCAGGACAAAAAGCAGCGCGCCGCTGGGCTGTTTGGACATGCTGCACTCCTTGCTGGCGGATCGGGCTCCGTCCAGCAGGGTACTCCCAGTGCCGCCCCTTCCCCGCGGCAGGTGTCGCAGCGGTCCGGGCCCGCACCGTAACAATGGAGAGTTAGCTCACCTTTGCCTGCGCCGATGCGACGAACTCAATCGGCGGGCAGCGGTCCTATTTCTTGCCCTTCTGCGTATCGGCGTGCGCGTCCACGAAGGCCCGCCGCGGATGCCGAGTGGCGCCCATCGAGGTGATGTCGCGGTCGCCGAGGATCAGCGAGCTCCAGCCGGCCAGCAGGCGCCACTTGTGGATCCAGGTGGGCAGCGCCAAGCCGTGGTAGCCCATCGCCGCGTACCAGGCCGGCTTGCCCTTGATATCGCGGCCCAGGATCTTGGCCGCACCCCGGCCGACGCCGTAGGTCGCAACCGTGCCGAGGGTCTTGTGCCGGTACTCCGCCGGACCCTGGCCCTGCACCGCGTTGACCACATTCTGGGCCAGCACCTTGGCTTGGCGCACGGCGTGCTGGGCGTTCGGCGGGCAGTAGGCGGGTTGCTGCTCGGCTGCCAGGTCGGGAACCTGGGCGCAGTCGCCGGCGGCCCATGCCCCGTGCACCACCTGGCCGGCATGGTCGATGACCTGCAGCCGGGCATTCGCGTTCACATGCCCCTTCGGCCCGCGCGGGACATTGGTGTCGTCCAGCACCGGATTGGGTTTCATGCCGGCCGTCCAGATGATCAGCCCGGCGGGAATGCGTTCACCGGTGCTGAGCTCGGCGACCGAATCTTCGCAGGAAGGCATGGTGGTCTTCAGCCGCACGTCGATGCCGCGCTCACGCAGGTGACCCAGGGTCCACTGGGACAGAGTCGGCCCCACCTCGGGAGCCACCCGGTCCAGCGCTTCGATCAGCACCCAGCGCAACTGGGAGCGGTCCAGCTCCGGGTGTGCGTCGACGGCGAGTTTGGACAGATCGCTCAGCTCGGTCAGGGCCTCGACGCCGGTATAGCCGCCGCCGACCACCACGAAGGTGAGCGCCTTGGCCCGCTCTTCCGGGTCGCTGGTGCCGGCCGCCAGGGCCACGTTGTCCAGCACCTTGTCCCGGCAGTAAATGGCCTCTTCCACGGTCTTGAAGCCGATGCCGTGCTCTTCCAGCCCCGGAGTGGGGAACGTCCTGGTCACCGCGCCGACGGCGAAGACCACCTGGTCGTAGTCCAGCGAGAGGTCGCCGCCGCCGATTTCGCGCAGCTTGGCGGTCTTGGCCTGGACGTCCAGGGAGACGAGCTTGCCGCGGACAATGTCAACGTTTTTGAGCGCACTGCGCAGGTTGACGGTAACGATCCGCGGTTCGATTTCACCGCCGCCTACCTCAGGCAGCAGCGGCTGGTAGGTCATGTAGGAGTTCGGCTCCACTACGGTGATCCGCGCCGCCTCCGGCCCCAGCCGCTTGCGGATCCCCCACGCCGTGTACAAGCCGACGTAGCCGCCGCCCAAAATGAGAATGTGAGGCGTCGCTGAAGTAGACATAGTCCAGGCTCCCTCCCTGTTGTCGACAGTGATTCAGTGGTCCTGGTGCATCCTTCGCCGGCTGCCTTCCGGGCCGGCCTGCGGCCACCCTAACACCGGACCGGGCGCAGCTAAACCCTCGGCCCGGGCGCAGCCGCCGACAGGGCCGGTATTCCCGCGGGCGAATCCACCGGCGTGCCCTGCCCGTTCCGGCGCCGGCGGCGACTTACAATGTGCTCAAGTGCCTCCGTCAGTGGGGCTGTTGCGGGGGAGCAGGACGCGGTGGAGGCGGTAAAGCACACGGTGCGCGGACGGTCGCTCCGAACCTACCGCAGGGCACGCACCACCCTGATCTGCGTGGCGATCTTCTGGCTCTGGCTGCTGCTGGGGGCCGCCGCGTTCGTCGCGGGCATGTTCGACTCCCCCACCAAACTCTTCCTGGCGATGTATGCCGGCGCCGTGGCCGTGTTGGTCTCCATCCCGATTGGCCTGCTCGCGGCCATTTTCATGCTGCTCAATCGGCCTGCGGCGCAAGACCGCCGGCCCGCCGTGGAACGGCTTTCATCCGCGGCCGGCCGAGCCAAAGAACTGGGCAACAAGCTGGGTCCGGCGGCCAGCGGCCTCGGCACAGCCACCAAGGCCCGCGTGGGACAGCTCCGCTCGGGTGCGCAGCAGCTGCGCGGAGCCGGGGAACAACTGCGTTCGCACGCCGGGCGCCAGCGGGACGCCGGAGAGCAGCAGCAGTCTGTCAAACGTTTGCCCTCCGCCGCTCCCGGCGCCGGCCCCAAGCCGCCGGCTCCCCGCAGGCCGCCGATGCCGCCGCGGCGCCCGTCCGGGCCGCCGAGCCTCGACCGGTCAGGCCGGGACTACCGCGGCCTGGATGATGTGGCGTCCTAGCACTCCACCACGTTGACGGCGAGGCCGCCGGTCGCGGTCTCCTTGTACTTGTCGCTCATATCGCGTCCGGTCTCCCGCATGGTCACGATCACCTGGTCCAGCGACACCCGGTGCGTGCCGTCGCCCATCAGCGCCATCTTGGCCGCGTTCACGGCTTTGGCGGCCCCGATCGCGTTCCGCTCGATGCACGGGATCTGCACCAGCCCGCCAATCGGGTCGCAGGTCAGCCCCAGGTTGTGCTCCATGGCGATTTCGGCCGCGTTCTCCACCTGCATGGGGGTTCCGCCGAGCACCTCGGCCAGGCCCGCGGCCGCCATCGACGATGCCGACCCGACCTCGCCCTGGCAGCCGACTTCCGCCCCCGAGATGGACGCCTGTTCCTTATAGAGGACTCCGACCGCGCCGGCGGTCAGCAGGAACTTCACCACCACCTGCTCCTTGTCCTCGCGCGTGGCGTGCTCCATGCCCGGGGCGTAGTGGGTGGCGTAGAACAGCACGGCGGGGATGATCCCGGCGGCGCCGTTGGTGGGCGCGGTGACCACCCGGCCGCCGGAGGCGTTTTCCTCGTTCACGGCCAGCGCCACCAGGTTCACCCATTCCTGCCAGTACTTGTGGTCCCGGTCGGGGTCTTCCTGGCGCAGCCGCTCATGCCATCCCGGCGCACGACGGCGGACGTTAAGTCCTCCGGGCAGGTCGCCTTCCCGGCGGATCGCCGAATCCTTGCACTCCTCCATCACATCGTAGATGTGCACCAGCCCGGC
Organism: Arthrobacter sp. Dra40; assembly: GCF_059091905.1. Taxonomy (NCBI): domain Bacteria; kingdom Bacillati; phylum Actinomycetota; class Actinomycetes; order Micrococcales; family Micrococcaceae; genus Arthrobacter; species Arthrobacter sp. Dra40. The sequence goes on along the minus strand of NZ_JBNHHB010000045.1, from coordinate 14,980 downwards.
CTCGATCTCCTCACGCGTGCGGGAGGCCTCCTCGTTGAGCATCATGATGTCGCTGATGCCCAGGCCAGTGCTGCGGCAATGTTCCAGCAGTTCGGCCGCGGTGCGGAACGGATAAGGCAACTGCTGTTTGGAGGACTCCAGCTCCTCCTGGGCGGCTTCCTCTTCGCCGTCGCGGACAATGAATCCGCCGCCCACGGAGAAAAAGGTGGCTTCGTGCAGAACCTGGGCGTCGCCGTCGTCCGTTGCTGAAAGCACCTGGAAGCGCATGCCGTTGGTGTGCCGCGGCAGCACGGTGAGCGGATGCAGCACCATGTCCTGCACACCGTAGTCCAGCGGCCGCGCGGTGGCGCCGGGCAGTTCCCCGCCCAGCTGCAGCCGGCCGGTCGCGGCGATGTCCGCCAGCCGTTCCTCCACTTGCTGCGGCAGGATGGCCTCCGGTGCGAAGCCCTCCAGTCCCAGCAGCACGGCGGTGAAGGTGCCGTGGCCGCGGCCGGTGGCGGCCAGCGAACCGTACAGGTCCACGCGGAGCCCGCCCACCTTATCCAGCAGGCCGGCATCGGCCACCTCGCGCACGAACACGGCGGCGGCCCGCATCGGGCCCACCGTGTGCGAACTTGAGGGGCCGATGCCCACGGAGAAAAGGTCGAATACGCCTACAGCCATGCAATCCCTGTCCTTTCGGCGGTGGGGAGATACGGCGGTGCCGTCCCCGCGGCTGCAGGGACGGCAGTTGCCATGGTGGCGGGAGCCGCTACTGTTCCCGCCGGTAGAAGGGCAGCTCGACGACGTCGAACGGCTCCGGCTTGCCGCGCAGGCCCACATCCACCCGGGTTCCGGGCTCGGCGAACTCGGCGTCCACGTAGGCCAGCGCGATCGGGTAGCCGAGCGTGGGGCTGGGTTGGCCGGAGGTGACTTCGCCGATGGTCCGGCCGTCCCTCAGCACCGGGTAGTGGGAGCGGCCGGCACGCCGGCCGGCGCCCTTGAGGCCCACGAGTTTGCGGGCCGATCCCTTTTCCTTCTGCGCCTCGAGGGCCGCGCGGCCCACGAAGTCGCTGTCCTTCTTGAGCGAGACCACGCCGCCCAGGCCCGCGTCGAAGGGGCTGGCCTGCAGGCTGAGCTCGTTGCCGTACAGCGGCATGCCGGCTTCCAGCCGGAGCGAGTCGCGGCACGCCAGTCCGGCCGGCAGCAGGTCGGCGCCCTGGCCGGCTTCGAGCAGGGCGTTCCAGAGCGAGCCGGCGTTGGTGTTCGGCACGTAGATCTCGAAGCCGTCCTCGCCGGTGTAGCCGGTGCGGGCCAGCAGCAGCTTGAGCGGCGCCCCGGCCACGGTGAAGTCCACCTCGTCGGCTGAGTAGTACTTCATCTCCCGCACGGTCGCGTGCTGAGCCGCCGGCACCAACTGGAGCAGGATCTCCACCGACTTGGGGCCCTGTACGGCCACCAGCGAGGTGTTCGCCGTGGCGTCCTCCACGGCGACGTCGAAGCCCTCGGCGCGAGCCGCCAGTTCCGCGGCGACCGTCGGGGCGTTGCCGGCATTGGGAACTACCAGGAACCGGTCCCCGTCCTGGTTCGCGGGACGCCGGTAAGTGATCAGGTCGTCGATGATCCCGCCGTCGGCGTTGCAGATCAGCGAATACTTGGCACGGCCCTCGGCGACGGCGGAGAGCTTGCCGACCAGGGCGTAGTCCAGGAACTTTCCGGCTTCCGGGCCGGTGACCCAGACTTCGCCCATGTGCGAGAGGTCGAACAGTCCGGCGCTGTTGCGCACGGCATGGTGCTCGGCCAGTTCACTGCTGTACTTCAGCGGCATCATCCAGCCGCCGAAGTCGGTGAAGGAAGCACCCAGTCGCTCGTGTTCCTCGTAGAGCGCGGTGTGCCGGGGCGTGGTGGTGGTCTCGGTAGTCAAAGGGTGCAGACCTTTCCTAGTTCTCGAAAGCTTCGGGCGGCGGGCAGCTGCAGATCAGGTGGCGGTCGCCGGCGGCGCCGTCGATACGTCCGACCGGAGCGAAGTACTTGTCCACCTGCAGGGCAGGCACCGGGAAGGCTGCCTGTTCGCGGGTGTAGGGGCGGTCCCAGTCGGAGCTGATCACGGCGGCGGTGGTGTGCGGGGCCAGCCGCAGCGGGCTGTTCACCAGCGGGAAGTCGCCGTTGAGCACCTGGTCGATTTCGCCGCGGATGGAGATCATCGCGTCGATGAACCGCTCGATCTCTTCCAGGTCCTCGGACTCGGTGGGTTCCACCATCAGGGTGCCGGCCACCGGGAAGGACAGGGTGGGGGCGTGGAAGCCGTAGTCGATCAGGCGCTTGGCCACATCTTCAGCGGTCACGCCGGAGCGGGCGGTCAGTTCGCGCAGGTCCAGGATGCATTCGTGCGCCACCAGTCCGTCATTGCCCGTGTAGAGCACCGGGAAGTGCTCGTTCAGCCGCTTCGCGACGTAGTTGGCGGCCAGCAGCGCGCTCTTGGTTGCCTCGGTCAGCCCCTCGGCGCCCATCATGGCCACGTAGGCCCAGGAGATCGGCAGCACGCCGGCCGAGCCGTACTCGGTGGCGGAGACCGGCACGCCCTTGCCCTCATGCTCGGCGAGAGCAGCGTTGCCGGGCAGGAACGGCACCAGGTGTTCGGCCACGGCCACCGGGCCGACGCCGGGGCCCCCGCCGCCGTGCGGGATGCAGAAGGTCTTGTGCAGGTTCAGGTGCGAGACATCGCCGCCGAACTTGCCCGGCTGGGCCAGCCCGACCAGCGCGTTGAGGTTGGCGCCGTCAATGTAGACCTGGCCGCCGGCGGCATGTACCGCGTCGCAGACGTCGCGCACGTCGGCGTCGTACACCCCGTGCGTGGACGGGTAGGTGATCATGATGGCGGAGAGCGCCTCTGCGTGCTGGTCGATCTTGGCGCGCAGGTCGGCGTGGTCGATGGTGCCGTCCGGAGCCGTGGCGACCACCACAACCTTCATGCCGGCCAGCACGGCCGAGGCCGCGTTGGTGCCGTGGGCGGAGGCGGGGATCAGGCAGACATCGCGCTGGTCGTCGCCGTTGGCCAAGTGGTAGCGGCGGATGGCGAGCAGGCCGGCGTATTCGCCCTGCGAACCGGCGTTGGGCTGGATGGAGACGCCCGCGTAGCCGGTGATCGCGGCGAGACGTTCCTCCAGGTCGGCGATCAGTTCGCGCCAGCCGGCGGTCTGGCTGGCCGGCGCGAATGGGTGGATGGAGGCGAATTCCGGCCAGGTCATCGCTTCCATTTCCGCCGTGGCGTTCAGCTTCATGGTGCAGGAGCCCAGCGGAATCATGGTCCGGTCCAGCGCCAGGTCGCGGTCGGACAGCCGGCGCAGGTAGCGCAGCATCCGGGTCTCGGAGCGGTAGCTGTGGAACACCGGATGGTCCAGGTAGGAGGAGCTGCGCAGCAGCTCTTCCGGCAGTTCGAAACCAGCGGCGCCGGCTTCGGCGGTCGTGTCGGCCGTGTCCTCCACGCCGAACGCCTCCGCGACCAAGGCGAGGTGCTCCGCCGTCGTCGTTTCATCGGTGGAGATGCCCACGTGGTCGGCGTCGATACGGCGCAGGTTCACGCCCTTGGCCTCGGCGGCGGCGGCGATCTCCGCGGCCTTGCCCGGGGCCTTTACCGTGAGGGTGTCGAAGAACTGGTCGGCAACCAGGCTGAAGCCGGCGCCGGTGATTACGCCGGCCAGGGTGCGGGCGGCCTCGTTGGTGTGCTGCGCAATCGCCTTCAGCCCCTCGGGGCCGTGGTAGACCGCGTACATACTGGCCACGACGGCAAGCAGCGCCTGCGCGGTGCAGATGTTGGAGGTGGCCTTCTCGCGGCGGATGTGCTGCTCCCGGGTCTGCAGCGCCAGGCGGTAGGCGGGGCGGCCGGCGTCGTCCTTGGACACCCCCACCAGGCGGCCGGGCAGCGAGCGCTCAAGCCCCGTGCGCACGGCCATGTAAGCGGCATGCGGACCGCCGAAGAAGAGCGGGACGCCGAAACGCTGGGTATTGCCGACGGCGATGTCCGCGCCCTGCTCGCCCGGAGGCGTGATCAGGGTCAGGGCCAGCAGGTCTGCGGCCACGGTGACCATGGCGCCGCGTTCCTTGGCCTGCGCGATCACGGGAGCGTGGTCGAAGACGCGGCCGGAGGCGCCCGGCTGCTGCAGCACGATGCCGGAGATGTCACCGTCGGGCAGCCCGGCGGCGAGGTCAGCCACCTCAACGTCGAAGTCCAGTGCCTTGGCCCGGCCCTTGACGACGGCGATGGTCTGCGGCAGCAGGTCCGCGTCCAGCACGGTCTTGCCGGCAGCTTTGGACTTGTTGGAGCGGCGCATCAGCAGCACGGCTTCGGCCACGGCGGTGGCTTCGTCCAGCAGCGAGGCGTTGGCGATCGGCAGCGCGGTGAGGTCCTGCACCATGGTCTGGAAGTTCAGCAGCGCCTCCAGCCGGCCCTGCGAGATTTCCGGCTGGTACGGGGTGTAGGCGGTGTACCAGGCCGGATCCTCCACCACATTGCGGCGGATCACGGCCGGAGTGATGGTGTCGTAGTAGCCCTGGCCGATCATCTGCACGGCCGTCACGTTCTTGGCGGCCAAGGCGCGCAGGTCGCCCAAGACCTGGGCCTCGCTGCGGGCGGCGGGTAGGGCCAGCGGTTCCTGCTGGCGGATGTCTGCGGGCACAGCAGCGTCCACCAGATCGTCGATGCTTGCGTAGCCCAACTGCTTGAGCATGGCTTCCGCGTCGTTCCGGCGCGGGCCGATGTGGCGGTCTGCGAAGGAAGTGCTGCCGGGCCGGGTGGCGAGGTTGGCTTTAGCCGTCATTGAGGAACTCCAGTTGATCCCCGGCATGGGGTGGCCATACCGGTAGTGAAGGGTTCCTCCCCGCTCTGTGACTGAACCTGAGAGATTCCGCAGGCGGACGGCCCGGGGGCCGATTCCTGCTTGCACCGTCGGTGAGCCGGTCCAGTATCGGTCCGGCTGCTTTCCAGAGTTGCCTCTCCGCGGCGGTACAGGGGCCTGAGAGATTCCTGGGGAGGTATTGCTCCTACGGCGCCTGCTGACCTAGTTGCTCAGCAGGACTCTCCCGCCGCATGTCGAAGGCTGTATGCAGTTGTTTCTAACTCCTTGAATGGTAGTCCAGCCGCTGGCAGGCAACAAGGTGGTGACCGTTCCGGAGCCGGCGACGGAGCCCAGAGCCAGCCCGCTAGACTTCCCCGCGGGCCAGCATGCCCTTGACGTAGGCGGCCTGGCCGATGTGCTCCATGCAGTCGTCCATGACGCTCACCAGCCGGACGCCCAGCTTCACGTGCGGCTCCCAGCGGACATCAACAATCCGGTCCAGGTCGTCCTCGGTGAGCCCGGCCAGATAGGCCAGCGTGCCCGCGTGCACGTCGTCGTAATAGTCGCGCAGCAAGTCGGGCGATTCCACCCGGACGGCCGCCACTTGGTCGGGCGTGTGGCCGTAGCCATGGTCCTTCTCGGCCAGCGGCAGGTCGAACCGCTCCGACCAGCCGGCAAGCCAGTACTGCTGGGTGCCGGCGACGTCGGCAATATGGTCGTCCTGGATGCGAGTCAGATGCCAGACGAGCCACGCGATCGAGTTGCTGTCGCCGCCCGGCCGGGCAGCTAACTGGTCGGCGTCGAGACCTTCCAGCACGTTGTGGACCCGTTCCTGGATCCGTCCGTAGGCATCGGCCAGCAGGTCGTTGAACTTCATGGCGCCTCCTCGTGGCGGACTTTGCGTCAGCCTACCGGCGCCGGGCCGGCCGGGGAAACGGCCAGCCGCTTCAGTCCCGGGCCGAATCCTCCAGATAGCGGGGCCGCCCGACGATGACCAGCCCCACCGCCAGGAGAAGCAGTGCGGCGCCCAACAGGCCGAAGGAAGCGCCCCAGTCGCCGCTGACGTCGCGCAGCAGTCCGAAGGCCAGCGGGCCGGCGCAGGCGACGGTGTAGCCGATCCCCTGCGCGAACCCGGACAGCGCCCCGGCGCCGGCCGTGGTTCGGGTCCGGAGGTTGACCAGCAGCAGGGCCAGGGCGAACGTACCTTGGCCCAAACCGGCCAGGGTGATCCAGAGCCAGGTGCCGAACGACGGCGACAGCAGCAGGCCGGCGTATCCGGCGGCGTAGAAGCCGATGAAGAGCAGGCCCAGGCCCAGCGGATTGCGCAGCCGCGCCGCAATCAGCGGCACCAGCAGGCTGGTCGGCAGGGCCAGGATGGCGTAGTAGGCCAGCATGGTGCCCGCCATCGGCGGCAACATTCCGCTGTCCACCAGCAGCGGCGGCAGCCAGGTGAACATGGCAAAGGTATTGGACGAGGTGCCGGCGAACACCAGGGCCAGGCCCCAGGCGAGCGGCGAACGCCAGACGCGCACCGCCGTCGTGCTGGTGGTTGTGGCTACAGCTGTCGCTGTGGCTGGCGCGCCAGCGCCCGGTGCGGGACCGGTCGGGCCTGCCGCCGACGATGCACCCGCTCCGCCCACGCCCGCCGCGGCCAGGGCATGGTGCATCGGCGGCCGGGTGCCGTCGCCGTGATCCGGCTCCAGGGGCTCCAGGCCGCCGGGCCGGTAGGGCTGCAGCACCAGGCGGGAGATCTTCCGCCGGGAATGTTCCGTCCACGCAGTCACCAGCCACGGCACCAGGGCCGCCACGCTCACGGCCGCCCAGACCCCGATCGAGAAACGCCAGCCCGCGGCCTGCTCAAGCGGCACGGCCAGCAGCGGGCTGAACGCGGTGCTCACCGCCAGCAGCGTCACGTACAGCGCGGTGATGAGGCCGATCCGGTCGGGAAAATAGCGCTTCACCAGCGGCGGCAGGAGGATGTTGCCAATGCCGTAGCCGGCCATGGTCAGCCCGGACAGGACCAGGAACGACGGCACATCGGAGGCCATCGCCCGGCCAAGCTGGCCGACCGCGGCCATGATGATGGCCACCAGCAGCAGGGCTTCCAACCCGAGCCGCCGCATCAGCACCGGCACGGCAAACCCGGCGGCGGCAAAGGCGGCGGTGGGCAACATGCCCAGCACCCCGGTGGAGGCGGTGCCGAACGGCAGCTCCGCGGCAATTTCCGCCAGCACCGGTGAGACGCCGGAGACGGCCAGCCGCAGGCTCAGCGCGAGCAAGAGGATGCCGGCAAGGACGGTCAAGCGGCCAGTAAACGGGGCCGGCTTCCGGGGTGCCGGGCCGTGGCTGGGGCGGGAGCGATCCTCGGAACGCGGTCGGGTATCGGCGGTCTGTTGTGCGGGCGAGGTCAAGCTTGGTCCAGGGGTCGAACGGCCGGGCGGGACGGCCGGATGGATCCGGCCGGGTTTCACCTTATCCCGTCACGGCGCTGGCTCCCGACAGACCCGCAGACCGGCTACGAACTCTCCGGCGCCAGCTCCTCGGCGAGGATCCAGAAGGTCCGGCGCAGCCTTTCCACGGCAGCCTCGGGCTGGCCGCGCTGCAAGTACTGCACGGTCTCGTCCCAACCGTCGGTCCAGATGGGATAGGCGACGGCATGTTGGAAGAGGTGCAGCCGGGCCAGCGAACGGCCGAGCACGTGGGTGTTCACTTCCCGCAGTTCCTGATGGTCGCCTGCCTGAAGGATGATGCCCACCAGTTCGCCATTGGCGCGGTGGGACGCCAGCATGTCGTCGTGCTGGAGGGCGGTCCGCAGCTCGTCCACCAACGTCGCCATTCTGTCGATCTCGCCGGCTGACAATCGCGGGGCAGCCCGTTCGAACAGTGCCACCAACACGACGCCCATCACATCGAGGAGCTGCACAACCTGCTGCCGGCCGAGGGTGGCGATGTGGTGTTCATGTCCGGCGGCTTCGATCAGGCCTTCTTCCGCGAGGGCCGCGACGGCCTCGTGCATCAGCTCATCTTCGGTGCCAAAATGCTTGGCCAGCCCGGACACGGTCACCGTGGTGCCGGGTGCCAGCCCGCCGGACAGGATCTCGTCCCGCACCCCTTGGACCGCCTCGCCCACGTTCGCCCGATCGGCCTCGCTGCCCATCATGAAGATCTCCTACCGACTATGATTATGACTGTCGTCACATAGAAGTAATGTACGTGAAAAGGTGGATCGGGGTCAGGTCGCTGGTTACTCTAATGAGACCTGCGGCACAGCGTCGTGCGGCAGGTTCTCATCGTGCAGTCAGGAGGTGCCGGTTGAACGCCATGTATGGTGCTCGGATCAACGTGAACGCCACCTATAAGGCCTCTGCCACCGCCAACAGCAAGAACCCCCACGACTGGGGCCGGGCCATGGCCGCCGCGCTGACCGACCTGGTGGAGCAGAGCGAAAGCGACGCTGCAGCGCATGACGAACTGTACGGCGAAGACCTCTGCTTGGTCGTCGAGGAGACGGAGAGCGGCGTAGAAATCCATCTTTCCTGGTCGCCGGGCGGGCAGGACGCTGTGGCCGGAGGCGCCGGCGGCTGAAGTATGCCGGCCAACTGGCTGCGGGCAAAAGACTGTTCCGCGGCAGCCGATACTGCCAAGATGAGTTCATGGTCTACCGCCAGCCGTATGTCCATGACCTCACCGGAGTTTTTGCGGCTCCGCTCCAGGCATGGAGCGAACCCCACGGACAGATTCGGGGACTTGGTGCGCAGGGCGTGTACTTCGGGGACGACCGGGTCCTGGCCCGCTGCCTGCTGACGGTCAACGGCCAGGAGCCGGAATGGATCTCCACGCAATCGCGGTCCGCCGGCCGGGCGGACTTCCTCTCCTTCCTCCAAACCGCAGCGGAGGGGACGGACCCGCTGGTCACCCTCAACCGCTCCCGCGCGGTGGAAGGCGGCCGGCTGGGCGAAGCGTTGACTTTTACCTCCGCGCTCCAGGATGAGTTGGAACTTCAGGTCCGGGTTGATCTCGTAGCCGATGCCATCCCGCTGGAACAGGTGCGTGCGGGGGCGGCCGGCGAGGCCGGTTCGGTGGCGCCCGGCGAGGCCCGCTGGAGCTGGCGTGACGGTACGCGCGCCGCGCTGACGGCCGAGGGCGCCGAAGCCGGTTTCGACGGCAGCTTGATCCGGCTGGAGTGGACGGCGCTGCTCAAGCCGGGCACCGTCGTCGTGCTTTCTTGGAGTATCGATTACGACGACGCCGGGGCTCCCCTCACTGCCGCATCGGCACCGGTGCTGCGCACGCCCTCGGTAACGGGCGACTCCCGGCTGCAGCGGCTGATGAGCCGCTCCCTGACCGACCTCAACAGCCTGCGGATGGCAGGGCGGGATGCCCCGGCCGACGTCTTCCTGGCCGCCGGCGCCCCGTGGTTCCTGACGCTGTACGGCGGGGAGTCGCTGGCGGCCGCCCGGCTGCTGCTGCCGATCGATTCCGCCGTCGCGGAGGGCACGCTGCGTGCGGTGGCCCGGTGGCAGGGCGCGGTGGAGAGGGAGGATACCGGCGAACAGCCCGGCCTCATGGTCCAGGAGGTGCGGCAGCGCCGGCTATCGATGGCCGTGGACGCCCCGGTGCGCGAGCTTCCCCCGGTCATCTACGGGTCACCGGATGCCACGCTGCTCTGGATCGTCCTGCTGCACGACGCCTGGCATTCCGGCATGCCCGAGGAGGCCGTCCGCGGCCTGCTGCCCCAGCTGGAGGCAGCCTTGGATTGGCTGCGGCGTCACTCGGACCCCGACGGCGACGGCTTCATCAAGATGCCGATCCCGCCCCTCCAGGGACCCGGGCACCAGGGCGCCGGGGACGTTCGCGGCGCCTACCGCTATCTGGATGGCAGGACGGCAACCGGAACCGTTGCGCCGGCCGACCTGCAGGCCTATGCCTACGAAGGGGCCCGCGCGGCATCGGTGCTGCTGGACTACTTCGGCGAGGCCGATGCCGGCAACGAGTGGCGGGACTACGCGTCGAGGCTGGCGAATAACTTCCGCCACCGGTTCTGGTGTTCGGACGACGCCGGGCCTTATCCGGCGATGGCACTCGACGACCGGAACCAGCAGGTGGACGGCGTCGGGTCCGGCATGGGGCATCTGCTGGGCACCGGGCTGCTGGACGCCGAGGAAACCCGGACCGTGGCCGGCCGGCTGATGGACCGCGCGTTGTTCACCGGCTATGGCATCCGCACGCTGTCCACGGCGAACCCGGGGTACTGGCCCACCCGCCGCCGTGCGGGAGCGGTCTGGAGCCAGGACACGGCGTGGATTGTGATGGGGCTGCTGCGCATCGGTTTCCAGGAGGAGGCCGCGCAATTGGCCGCAGGCCTGCTCGATGCCGCCGAGGGTTTCGATTACCGGCTGCCGGAACTCTTCAGCGGCCAGCCCGCGCTGGAGGTCCGGCCGCCCCTGCCCTACCCGTCGGCCTGCCGCCCGCACGCCGGCGCGGCCGCGGCCGCGGTGCCCGTGGCGCTGGCCTTGGGCGGCTTCAGGGCCAACGCGCTCTAGCGTTGGCCGCCGGCTCTAGCCTCGCGGCACGTCCGGGCCGGTGGGCCAGCGGAGCAACGCCGCAATGTTCTTTCCTCCCGGCAATGCACCTTTCGGCACCATGGTCACCCGGGCGTCGGTCAGCGCCGCGGCCCGAACCAGCGCCGCCGGTGCGGGAATCTTGGCCAGCAGTTCGCCGTTGACCGGTTGCTCGCCGGCCGTGGCGATCCAGGGTTCTTGGTTCAGCACATTCACGTGGTGATCGGCCAGAGCGTTGTCGTTCATGATCAGCGTGCCCACTTGCGCCTGCTGCAGCGCACGGATGCACTCGCCCAAGCCCACGGTCCACTCCGGATGGGCCTGTCCGGTCTGGTTGGCCAGCCGGTTCAGGATGGCTTTGCGCTGTTCGGTCCAGACGTGCGCCACCCGGGCGGCGATCTCGGCCCGGAGCGCTTCCTTGTCGGCGCCGCCGGTGCGGGTGTGCGATTCGAAAGTGGATTCGATCGCGCGGCTGGCTTCGGAGAGCTGCTCGACCACCAGCTCACGGGCCCGGATATCGCCCGCGATGATCAGCAGCCGCGCCTTGCTGGCCTGCACCACGCGATCGATTTCGGCGGCGATCTCATCGGCGTTCTTGCGCCAAATTTCTTCGGTGCGGTGCTGGTAGCGGCCCTGCGACCACCCGCCGCCGGGGATCTTGGTGAGGTTCTCCCGGTCGCCTTCCACCGTCCTCGTTTCCGCCACACCGTTTCGGCGCGCGTACTGCAAGTGGACTTCACCGCCGTCCCGGCCAACCTCTGCCACAACATACGGGAAGTCCTCACCGCGCGCCTTCAACAACGGCACAAGGTCCGGAATCGGGCCGGCCTCGACGAGTTCGGGCCCTGACATCGCGCCCGGAAGCACCTCGTTGACCTCTGCCTCGCCCCCGCGGACCAGCACGTAGCGGCTCACCGGCGATGGCACGCCGGTGGCCGGGGAAACGGCGTCGATCACGGCTTGAATATCCGCTTTCGCGGCGCCTTGCTTTTCGAGCGATTCACGCAGTCTGTCCGGCAGCACATCCCCCGCTCGGAGCGTTTCCCCGGTCCCGGTGCTGGCATCAACATAGACCGTAATCCACGGCCCCGGCTTCTTGTACAACTCGGCGTACTTCTTGTTCGCTGCGTGGGTCGTATTGACCTGCTCGGCCATCATGATCACCTTCCCGGGAGAATAGGAAATGCGGGTTTCTTGATCAGTAGCCCTCACGGTAGCACCGGAAGTTTTGCCCTTGATAGGGGCTGCAGAACTAATCCGGACCGGCCCGGCCAATCAATTCACCGGGCCCGTTTCCGCCGTCTGCTAACGGCTGTCTGGGTGCCGATTTTCGCCGTCCGGGCCCCGCCCACTCCCCCTCTTGACGGCCGAGGCCCGGCCCCCGCTGACCGCGGCGCCCAGGGCCACGCCGATGGCAATCCACCACCACTGGCCGGTCACCGATGAGATCACCACGCCAAGCAGGATTCCGAAGATCACGCCCATCATCAGCGGGTTGCCGGGCTGCCCTCCCGTCCTGCGTCCATCAGCCATGGTTCCACCGTAGGTTGGTCCGGAGGGGCCAGACTAGGCCCCTCCGGATCTGGACGGCTTAGCCTCGCTGGTACTCCGCGTGCTGGCGGTGTGCTTCTGCCACTTGTTCGCGGATCTTGTCCACATCCTTGGCCTTGTTGCGGTACTTCGGCTCCATTTGCTCGATCTGGCGCTCTTCCTCCACCAGCAGCCCGTAGATCCGTTCGCGCTCTGCTTGGTCTGCGGTGTAGGAGAGATCAATGTAGTTGAGCGCGTGGCGGCGTGCATTGTTGATGGCAGTCTGTGCTTTGCCGGCCTTGCTCATGAGCGAGGCGATGACGGTCACCACCAGGACGCCGATGATCACGGTGAGCGAAAGTCCGGTCGAAATTTCGATGACCGGCACCGGATTGCCGTCGTTAATAAAGGGCAGGTTGTTTTCGTGCAGCGCATGCAGGATGAGCTTCACACCGATGAACGCCAGAATCGTTGCCAGCCCGTAGGACAGGTAGATCAGCCGGTCCAGCAGGCCGTCGATCAGGAAGTACAGCTGGCGCAGGCCCATCAGCGAGAATGCCGTGGCCGTGAAGACGATGTAGACGTTCTGTGTCAGGCCGAAGATCGCGGGGATGGAGTCCAGCGCGAACAGGATGTCAGTGCCGCCGATGGCTACCATGACCAGCAGCATCGGAGTCAGGGCCCGCTTGCCGTTCTGGATGGTGAACAGCTTGTCGCCGTCGTAATAGTCGGTGGTGTGGAAGAAGCGCCTGGCCATCCGGATAATGAAGTTGTCCGCCTCGTCGCCACCATGGGAAGGCTTGAGCAAGTTGCCGGCCGTGATGATGAGGATCAGGCCGAAGGCGTAGAACACCCACGCGAAGGAATTGATCAGTGCGGCGCCCAGGAAGATGAACCCGGTCCGCGCGATCAGCGAGAAGACGATGCCGAACAGCAGCACCTTCTGCTGGTCTTCGCGGGGAACTTTGAAGCTGGCGATGATGATGAGGAAAACAAATAAGTTATCTACCGAGAGCGCTTTCTCGGTGATATAGCCGGCGAAGTACTCGGAGCCCATCGCCGCGCCGCCGAAGATCAGCACCAGGATGCCGAAGACAACGGCGATGCCCACGTACAGGGCCGACCAGATGGCGGCTTCCCTCAGCGACGGCACGTGGGCTTTGCGGATGTGGAAGAAGTAATCGAAGGCGAGCAACGCGAGGATAACGGCGATCGTGATGCCCCAGATAAGGGGAGAAACGCTCATGGTTCCCTTTCGTAAGCGGGTAGCGGTTTAGCCCGCAAGTCTCTCCTCCGGCACTGCCGGTCACTGCAGCCGGCCGGGCGTCGGTGCCCTACGTGTTGACGGCTGCAGCGCATGGGGATACTCCCTTACGCAGTTGTCAGTCTAACGACGACGGCGGCGCTCGCCTAATGATGCAAGGGAAATCCAAGGTGGGCCGGACAGGATCTGTTGATGGAACGGGCCCTGCCGCTGCTGACCGCTGCCGTCCTGCTCGCTGCCCTAGCCGGCTGCTCCGCAGGCGCCGATGACGCGATAGTGCCGCCCGCGGCCGAACGCGGATTATCGGGGAACTCCTTGACGGCGGACGTGGCTTCCAGCGGCAGCAACCCCACACCGGGAGTGGGTTCCGGCAACGCCCCGACGCCGGACTCAGCTTCGGGCAACTCCCCCGGCGGCGCTGCCAGTCCCAGTCCCAGTCCCAGTCCCAGCCCGGTGATTACAGAAATGGTAGCTCCGACTTCGCAAAACCGGCCGAAGGACGAGGCCCCCACTGGCGAGGCCAAGGCCAGGATCGTGGCTGGTGCCGGTGGCGTCCTCGGCCAGAGCGGGCACGGTGCCTACGTCTGTAAGCTCATTGGCGCCCCCACTGTCAGCCTGTCTTCGGACGACAACTCCATGCCCGACAGCAGCGTGGCGCTGGCCATCATTGCCGACGAAAGCGGCACCACGATGCTGGAATTGCCGACGGGCGAAAATAACCTCGCAACTTACTGCACCGACCCCGGAGGGGTGGGACCGAGCTTCACCGGCACCAGCGCAGCCTTCGTCGTCACCGAAGGCGGCAGCACCGACGTCGAAATCACCGCAGCCCCACACCCGTGACCACCGTTGGCCCAGCCTCGGCTCCCCCGGCGCCCCAGCAGCCCGGGAACTCACTCACCTGGGGCCCCGCCCAGTGCCACCCTGTAGGACAAGGCCGGGGATGGGTGATAGCTTTCGACGAACTGTCGGCCGCTCGACGAGCCCGAAGCCGGCCAACGCTGAAGGGAGCACCACCATGTCCTATTACCTGGAGTATGTCGTTCCGGCCGATCCGGACGAGGGGAACTTCGAGTTTCCGGTCAGCGAAGAGCAGCGCGGCTACACGGTGCCGCTGAGCGAAACCGATGCCGACGTCATCAGCACCGACAGCCTGCCCGTCCGGACCGAGGTGTTCGGGGCGTCTCTGGCGGAAGCCAAAGAAGCTGCCGAGTCCATCCTGTCCCACAGCAAGGCGGACCAGGCACGGCTCTTCGACGACCCCGACGACTCAATGCAGCCGGGAGCGGGCACCTTGGTCGCCAGCTACACGGAGAGCGACGGCTGGCAGGATTACGAGTAGCCCCTTGGCCGACCCGGGTTCCGCCCGGCGCTGTAGCTCAGGACGCGTGTCACCGGCCCCCCAGCCATGCTTTCGACTGTGCCTGAAGCGCCCCTGACCCTTCAGGCTCCCTCAGCTCTGCTTTCGACCCCTCCCAGGATCTCTCCGACCTCCAGGTACCTTCACCCCTGCTTTCGACTCCCAGCCGGATCTTCCGGATCTCCCACCACTGCTTTTCCACCGCGGTCTCGGCTCTCCACCGCCTCCACATCTCCTGCTATCACCGCCTACTCTGACTTCAGCATGGGGAGCCCAAATTGTCGTACCCGGCTGGTTGAGTGGGGTTATGGATGGGATGGCGGAGCGGGAGCCGGTCGCTGGGGAGGGCCGGCGGTTGCCTACGCAGGAGGAGCGTGAGGCGGCGATCGCTCAGATTCTGGCCGGGATGAAACCGGCCCGGAAGGAACCGGTCCCGGTGCCGGAGCGGTGG
>NZ_JBNHHB010000044.1:0-38350 GCF_059091905.1 Arthrobacter sp. Dra40 | reverse complement strand
GGCTCAGCGAGAACGTAAAGATGGACCTGGCGAGGAACGCCGGCTTCAACAGTGGGACGGCCACGGTGCGCACCGTGGACCACGCCTTCGCGCCCAGGTCGGAGGAAGCGTCGAACAGGTTGTCCGGGATCTGGCGGAACGCCGAGTACACCGGCACGGCCATGTATGGGAACCATAGGTAAGCCAGCGTGACCACCAGCGCCGCGGTACCGTAGCCCGGCCCGGTCATGCCCAGCGGCGCCAGCAGCCAGTCCAGCGGACCGCCGCTGGAGAACGTGATGCGCCAGGAGAACACCTTCACCAGGTACCCGGCCCACAGCGGCAAGGTGATGCCGATGGCCAGCACTGCCCGCATCCGCGGCGAGGCCACCTTGGCCATGTAGAGCCCCAGCGGCAGCGCCAGCACGGCGCACAGCACGGTCACGGCCAGGGCGATGCCGATGGTCCGCAGTGCGGTCAGCTGGTAGGCCGGCACTGTGACAATCTCCACGAAGTTCTCCAGCGTGAACGCCGGGATCACCTTGGAGGTAAAGGTGTCCGTGGTCCAGAACGCGGTGATGAACAGCAGGATCAGAGAGCCGATGTACAGCACGCCCAGCCAGGCCAGCGGCAGGGCCAGGAGCGCGGTCAACCGCAGTTTGGGCCGCGCGTAGAGCAGCCGGGAGAGCCTGTCGCCCAGTCCGCTGCGCGGGGTACCGGCCGCGGAAGTGTTCCCGGCGTCGGCCTCCGGTTCGATCGTTGGTGCTGCCATGGTGGTTTCCGGCGGGCTGGCCCGCCGTTCCTCCTTCAGATGCGGTGCTGGGCAAGGTGTTGTGCGCACGGCCGGCGGGGCACCGCCGTCGTGCTGAGAGGGTGCCTCCAGGGCAGGGGTACGACGGCGGTGCTCACCGGCCGCCGTACCCCTGCAGTGGAGGGGTGGGAAGGGGAGGGTTAGCCCTTCACTTCCGTCCAGGCCTTGGTCCACTCCTGGTAGTTGGTGCAGGTGACATCGGTGCGGCCGTCGATGCACTGCTCCACCGGCGTGGTCCACATCCAGACCTGCTTGTAGTAGTCCTCGTCGGTGGCGTGGTAGGTGGCGCAATGCTCCTCGTTCTCCTTGGAGCCTTCACACGCCAGCGCGTTGGCCGGGGCCATGCCGAAGTTCTGCGCGATCTTGGCGTTCACCTCCGCGGAGGAAGCCCAGTCCATCCACTGGTAGGCGCAATTGGGGTTCTTGGACTTTGAGGAGAGCATCCAGGTGTCGGACCAGCCCGTGGCGCCTTCCTTCGGCAGCACGGATTCAACCTTGCCGCCGTCGGCCTGGGCGATGTTCACAATGACCTGCCAGCCGGTGCCCAGGGATGCGGTGCCGGAGGAAATCGAGGAGACGGCCTTCAGCGCGTCGTTCCAGTACTCGCCGACGACGCCGTTCTGGGTCTTGAGCAACTCCACCGCTGCGGCCAGCTGGTCCTGGTCCAGCGCGTAGGGGTTGGTGATGCCCAGATCCGGCTGCGTGGCCATCAGGTACACGGCGGCGTCGGCAATGAAGATCGGCGAATCGTAGGCCATGATCTTGCCGGCGTATTCACTGTCCGGGTTCCAGGTGGCTTCCCACGAGTCCGGTGCTTCGGCCACGGCCTCAGTGTTGTACATCAGCACGTTGGCGCCGCGGCCGATCGGAACGCCGTAGCTCTTGCCGTTGAGCGTGTCGTAGATCTGGCCCTTCAGGCCGTCCACGATGTGGCCGAAGTTCGGGATCAGGTCGGTGTTGATCGGGGCCACGTCGCCGCCGGCGATCAGGCGCAGCGAGGCGTCGCCGGAGGCCGACACCAGATCGTACTCGCCGGTGCGCATCAGCTGGACCATCTCGTCGCTGGTGGCGCCGACCTTGCGGTTGACCTTGCACTGGGTCTCTTTTTCGAATTCCGTGACCCAGTCGGCGTCGGGGTTGGTGGAGCCGTCCTCCACAAAGCCGGCCCAGGCGATGATATTGACTTCGCCCTCCGACTCGCCCACCTCGGTGGCCGCCGGGATGTCAGGGACCTCGATGCCGCCGGACGATGAGGCCGGAGCGGAGCCGCCGCAGCCGGCCAGGACCAGCGAGAGCGAGGCGAGTGCCGCCAGCGGCAGTGCCTTGGTGATCTTCATGGGGGTACCTTTCCTTCAGGGTGCGTAATGCTGGTGTAGTGATGCGGGTCTAGACGGTGAAGTTGAAACGGGAGGACCACTGCAGCCGGACCCGGTCGCCGCGGCGGGCGCCGGAGGCACGGGAATCGTTCTGCTCCTGGACAATCAGGACCTGGCCGGCGTCGGTGCGGGCCACGTGGCGGGTGGAGGGGCCGGTGTAGATGATTTCCTCGATCACCGCTTCCACGGCGGAGAGGTCGTCTGTTTCGACCGGCTCGTCCAGGTGGCGGATGTGGATTCGCTCCGGCCGGATGCTCAGCAACGCCTCGGAGCCGGTGAGCTGCCGGGCGAGCGCGCCCTCCACCAGGTTGGTGTTGCCCAGGAAGGACGCGACGAACCGGCTGCCGGGGCGTTCGTAGAGATCCTCGGGCGTGCCCACCTGCTCCACCACGCCTTCGTTGAACACGGCGACCCGGTCCGAGAGCGTGAGCGCTTCTTCCTGGTCGTGGGTGACGAAGACAAACGTGATGCCGACGGTGCGCTGGATCTGCTTCAGTTCCACCTGCATCTGTTCGCGCAGCTGCTTGTCCAGTGCGCCGAGCGGTTCGTCCAGGAGCAGGACCTGCGGCCGCAGGACCAGCGCCCGGGCCAGGGCAACGCGCTGGCGCTGCCCACCGGAGAGCTGCGAGGGCAACCGGTCTGCCACCTGCGGCAGGCGGATCATCTCCAGAGCCTCGTGGACCAGCTTGCGGCGTTCGCTCCGGGGCGTCTTGCGCAACTTGAGCCCGTACTCCACGTTCTGCGCCACGCTCAGGTGCGGGAAGAGCGCATAGTCCTGGAAAACAGTGTTGACGTCGCGTTCGAACGGCGCCTTGCGCGTAACGTCGCGGCCGGCCAGGTCTATGCGGCCGGAGCTGGGCAGTTCGAAGCCGGCGATCATCCGCAGCACAGTGGTCTTGCCGGAGCCGGAGGGGCCCAGCAGCGAGAAGAACTCGCCTTGGCGGATGTCGAGGTCCAGGCCCTTGACGGCGGTGAAGTCGCCGAAGGTTTTCACCACCTGCTGCAGGGAAATGGCCGGTGTGGCGGAGGCCCCCGTGCTGTCCGGCGCGGTGGTTGCGGAGGTGGCTGTGGCGTGCACGGCTGGGTCCTTTCAAGAGGTCTGATGTGGCGTGGACTACATCGTCTTGCGTTAACCTATGAAAGCAGAGGATAAATGTAAAGCCGGTCACATGGGGTAGATTTTTTGTGACGCAGGTTCAGCCGGCAAGGCTGTGCCGCGTACTGCCGTTCGCCGGCAGTCTGTCTGGAAGGATGTAGGGCATGCCGAAGGACTCCCCGCCACGCCAACGCCTGCTCGCTGCGGTCTTCGCCCCGCTCGGCGAGAGCGGCAAGGCACAGCGCGTGGAGGACCGGATTGTCCAAGGCATCGCCGCGGGAGTGCTGGCCGATGGCGACCGGCTTCCCAGCGAAGCCGAGCTGGCTGCGTCCATGGGCGTGGCGACGGTGACGGCGCGGGAAGCGTTGGTAGGGCTGCGTTCGAGGGGGCTGGTGGCGACCCGGCGGGGCCGCGAGGGCGGTACTTTCATCACTGTCCCCACCGGACGGCGTGCAGAACTGGTCCGTGGCCGCTTGGGCCGAATGAGCCGGGTGGAACTTCGGGATCTGGCCATCCACTACCGTGCCATTGCCGCAACAGCGGCCGAACTGGCGGCAGATTTTGCGGACCCCGATGATGTCGAGGGGCTGCGCCGGATCCTTCAGGGCGCCCACCCGTCCGGTCTTGGCGGAGCCATCGTCGGTGAATTCCTGCTGGAACTGGCAGCGTTGAGCCAATCGGCACGGCTGACGCGTGAATTCGTCCGGCTCTACAAAGACTTTGGTTCCTTGATGTCGCTGCTGCACGAGGACGAAGAGTTCGATGCCACGATGGTGCGGTTCTGCGAACGCATCGCCGATGCGGTCGCTGCTGGTGACGCCTCGGCGGCCCGCGAAACAGTCACGGCGCAAATCCACACCGGATTGGCAGCACTGATCGATGAACATGCCCGGCTGACCGACCGGCCCGCCGAGCCTACGCGCGCAACCGCCCAAAGGAGGACGGGATGAGCTCACTGGCCGAATTGGCTGCAGAACGTCACGCGGATCCGCTTGCCGAGGTCACCGGATTCTTCGAAGGGATCCTGGCCCACGTGAGTGGCTGGGTGCCGGTCTTGGCGGCGCTTTTTGCCGATCCGGAGAAGCCGCCCGGAGGGAAGCGGGTCACCGCGGCCATGCAGCCGCTGGCCGCTGACCTCGTCAAGTGTGGGGAATGGCCGGTGGTCGGCGCAGGCTTTGTGGCCGCCGACGACGTTGTGGCCGATGCTGCTTGGCACATGGCCTGGTGGCAGGGCGAAACCATGGAGCGGCTGGTGCTGCCGGCCCTCGCCTCGGCCTCGGATGCCTACATGCGCCGCGAGTGGTTTACCCGGCCCATGGAGACGGGGCTGCCGCATGTCACCGGGCCGTATGTGGACTTCCTCTGCACGGACGAATACACCATGACCATGACCGTCCCGGTGGCAGCGGGGGAGCGGCGCATCGGGGTTGCCGGCGCCGACGTCTTTGTTGAATCGCTGGAACCGTTGCTGCTGCCGGCACTGAAAGAGCTGCACCCGGCCGCAGCGTTGGTCAACCGCGCCGGGCGGGTGGTGGTTTCCGCCGACGCCCAACTGGCTGCCGGGACCCTGCTGGCACCGGGAGCCGTGGCAGCGGTGCGCGGCTCAACGGAAGCAACCGGCGAGAAGGCAGGCATCATCCAGCCGCCCCCGCCGCGGACCGTACTGCCGCGCGGCGACCGGTACACCGGCCTGGAACTCGTTGTGCTGGCCTGCGGCAGATTGCCGCTGGCGGTTGTCTACCCGCGGATTTAGCTTCTCCGGCGGTCCCGGCAGGGAAGCCTGGGGCTGACGGCCCGGCGGTGCCGGCAGGGGAAGACCCGCGGCTACTGCTCGGGCACATCCTGGATGACGGCCTCGTGGTTCCTGAGCCCTTGGGTGCGCCGGTCCTCTTTCATTTCGGCTTCGAACAGGTGCTTGCGGCCATTGGCCAGCTCATCACGTGCCTGGCGCTCCAGCTCCTTGAACGGGGCGTAATAGGTTTCGTCGTACTGGTCGATGATCTGGAAGGTCCAGTGACCCTCGATGACGTTGCGGCCCACGATCTCCCGGTCGACGCGCTCGGCCAGTTGGCGGTGTCCGGCTTTCCGCAGCAGCTCCACGGCCTCGCCCAGCGCCAGGTCTGCCGTACCGGTGAGCCGGTGGAACCCATAGAGCAGACCGCGCGCGTGCTCCACCACCTCGAGTGCTTCAGAGAGCTTGCCCAAGGCTTCCAGCGTGGCGTCGTCGAGGCCCTCGGTGCGCCGATAGCGTTCCAAGGGTCCGTCGTCGGGTCGCTCGGTCATGGTGGCAATCTAGCGTACGCCTGTTCCGGAGTCAGCAGTGGGTCTGCGCTCAGCCGCCCCGCGAATAATATTGCGGGCCATCGACGGGAAGAT
Source organism: Arthrobacter sp. Dra40 (assembly GCF_059091905.1). Taxonomy (NCBI): domain Bacteria; kingdom Bacillati; phylum Actinomycetota; class Actinomycetes; order Micrococcales; family Micrococcaceae; genus Arthrobacter; species Arthrobacter sp. Dra40. Next base: position 32,712 of record NZ_JBNHHB010000044.1, on the reverse strand, counting down.
CAGCCCGTGGAACGGAAGCACCAGCCACCAGTAAAGCTTTCCGGAGAGTCCTGTCGGGAAATAGATGGCGCGCTGCCGGTACACGCTGCCGCCGTCCTCCTGGGCCACGGAGAGTTCCAGCCACGCCTGGCCCGGTACCTTCATCTCGGCGTGCAGCCGCAGCAACCGGCGCTCCGGCGCGTCCTCGACCGCTTCCACACGCCACCAGTCCACGGCGTCGCCAACACCGAGCCGGCCGGCGTGCCGGCGGCCGCGGGTAAGTCCGGCTCCGCCCACCAGCTTGTCCAGCACGCCGCGGATGGCCCAGGCCGCCGGCCAGGAGTACCACCCGTTTGCCCCGCCGACCCCCTGGATCACGTGCCAGACGTCTTCGGCCGGTACCGAGGAGCTGCGTTCCCGCGTGTCCACGAACACGGTCCGGCCGGCCCACTCGGGGTCGCTGGGCAGCGGGTCCGACGGCGGGGCGTTCGACGCATTGGTCCAGCTGGTTTCCACCTCGCCGCTGGCCATTTTGCCCAGCGCCAGCTGCACGGCCCGGCGGTACCCGGTCAGTCCGCCGTCGGGGGGAGGGATGTAGCGGTCAATGTCGTGCTCGGCGGACACTGCATCGTGCTGCAGGGACTGCACCAGCGGCACCGCCATGGCGTGCGGGATCGGGGTGGTCAGCGCCACCCACCAGCCGGCCAGCGCCGGCGCCGGAATCGGCAGGGCATAGATCAGCCGCCGGGCCAGGCCCGCTTCGCGCGCGTAGCCGTACATCAGTCCCGCGTAGGTGAGCCGTTCCCGGGACCCGATGTCGAAGGTGCGGTTCAGTCCGGCCGGCAGGTCCGGCGCCACTTCCAGGTAGTGCAGCACATCGCGGATGGCTATCGGTTCCACCACGCGCTTCACCCAGCTGGGCGCCGGCATGAGCGGCAGGTTCTCCGACAGGTGCCGGATCATCTCGAAGGATGCGGAGCCGGAGCCGATCACCACGCCGGCTTGGAAGACGGCCGCGGGCACGTCGCCGTCCAGCAGGGCCCGGCCCACGGCAGCGCGCGATCGCATGTGGCGGGACAGCTCGACGTTTTCCGGATGCAGCCCGCCCAGATAGACGATCCGCTGGACCCGCGCAGCTGCGGCGGCCGCAGCGACCGTCTGGGCCATGGCCAGTTCGCGCTCTTCGAAGTCCGGCCCCGAGGCCATGGAGTGCACCAGGTAGAACACGGTGTGCACGTCCGTGCAGGCCCGCTTGGCGTCGTCGGCGTCGGCCAGGTCGCCGGCCACGATGTCCACGTCGTCGTGCCAAGGCACCGCCACGAGCTTGTTCGGGGAGCGGACCAGGACGCGGACCGCGTAGCCGCGGGCCAGCAACCGCGGAACCAGCCGGCCGCCAATATACCCCGTTGCACCGGTCACCAGCACCCGCTGCGGTGTCATTCCCCGGCCGCGCTCATCGACGCCGGTACCGGCCGGCGGGACCGGTTCTGATGGAGTGCCCATGGCGCCATGCTTCCACTCACGCCCGACGCTGTCACGGGGTTGGCGGCCGGCAGGCACCGCATGGAGTCAGTCGCTGGAGTGTCCTTCGGTGCCACGCAGTCCGCGCTGCAGCAGGAACGGCAGGACCCACAAGAGGAAGAACATCACCACCAGGACGGCGCCGCCGATCGTCAACGCAGGAAGGTCCCCGGCGACCACGTCCACGATGAACGCCACACAACCGGTGGCCAGCAGGCCGATGCCCAGCACCGCAACCCGCACAATCCGGTGCCCGTGCGCCACCGTGACGTCCTTGAGGTGCAGCCCGAACAGCTGGCGGTGGATTGCCACCGGCGTCAAAATCAAACCCGTCATCAAGGCCGCGAGGACCAGCAGCGCAACGTAGAGGCCCATTTGGTACGGGGCCAGGTCGGTGAAGCGGTTCTGGAACGGCAGGGTCATCAGGAACGCTGTGATGATCTGCGCGCCGGTCTGCATGACGCGCAGTTCCTGCAGCAGTTCGTTCCAGTTCCGGTCCAGCTTCTCCTCGAAAGTCTCGGTCCGCCCCACTGAGTCTTCATTCACGCGGTCTTTTGTAGCCATAGGAAAAACTTAGCGTCTCCCGTCCCTCTCCACGGAACCCGGAAACGCCGGCTGTGCTGCGGGTGCGCTGCCAGCCACCTATAACGGCCGACGGCGGTGCGCCGCAGCACTTTCGGTGGCCGCCGAAAGAAATTTCATGAAAGTGCATCCAAACACCGCGCCCGGTCAGTAGTAGGGGATGTAAGCACCCACCAGCCTGGATTACCGGGCCGTCGAAGGAGCAGAAAATGCGCAAGAGCATCGTAACGGTGTCAGCCCTGGGGCTTTTGGCACTGGGAACTGCAGCACCCGCCCAGGCAGCCGACAAGGAAGCCGACAAGGAAGCCCAGCTGGCGGTCCTGCACGGGGTCCCCGATTTGACCGTTGACGTCTGGGTCAACGGCGAGCGGACGCTGGATGATTTCATGCCCGGCGACCTTGCCGGACCGCTGGCCCTGCCTGCGGGGGAGTACTCCCTGGCCATCACCGCCGCGGATGCCGAAAACGCGGACAACCCCGCCATCGGACCCGTAGACGTCCAGTTGGAGGCCGGCGGCAACTATACGGCCGTGGCCAACCTGGACGCGGAAGGCAATCCCACCGCAAACCTTTTCACCAATGACGTCTCCACCATCGACGCCGGCAAGGGCAAGCTGACCGTGCGCCACACAGCGGCAGCCCCCGCCGTCGATGTGCTCGCCGGCGGCTCACCGGTGATTGAGGGCCTGTCCAACCCGGACGAACAGACCCTCACGCTGGACCCGGGCACCATCACCGCCGCGGTGGCTGCGGCGGGGACCACTGATCCCGTAATCGGACCGGCAGACGTCCCGGTAGCGGAGGGCACCCACACCATCGTTTACGCCTGGGGCAGCCTGAATGACGGCAATCTGGCCCTGGCGGTGCAGAACATTGAAGGACTGCATTCGGCACCGGGCGCCGTGCCTGGCGGGCTTTCCGGCGCGGCTGCCGACTCCAGCCCCGATTACACCATCGCCGCGGTCGCCGGCGGGGCCATGCTGCTCCTGCTCGGCACCGGCGCAGTCGCCCGTCGCAAGCTGGCGGTTCGCACCACCGACTAGCTGCCACGGGTATCCCGAAGCCGGTGGCGCCTGCCCGGGGCGCCGCCGGCTTCCTCCAACTCAATGCACCCCGCTGCCGGCTGGACCTGCCCGCGGGACTTAATCGAAGCCAAGGACGAAGCATGGCAACCACAACGACGACGACGGCGAACACCGTTGCGGGCCTTCTCGGGTGTTTCCTCATGATCACCGCCTCCGGCTGCGGCGCGCCGGTGCAGCCGGCGGATAGCAGGCAGCCGGCCGCCGCCGCCCCGGCAACGTCCACTCCGTCCCCGAACGGGAACCGGGAAACCGGCCCGCCGGATCAGGGCAGGATCCCGGATCCATCGGCTATTCGGGTGCAGCTGGCCGCACCCCTGAACACCGCCAGCAGGACAACGCCGCCCAACCGGCTTGTGGTCGCCGGTACTTCCATCGATGTCACCGTCGTCGACGTCGGCGTCAGTGCCGCCAACGCTATGGAAATCCCCGCCTCGGTCGAGCAAGCGGGCTGGTACCGCCACGGTCCGGCCCCGGGGGATCCGACGGGCACGGCGGTCATCGCAGCCCACGTCGATACCTTGGCGGGCCTGGCCCCTTTCTCGGAACTAAGGCAGCTTGAGCCCGGTACTCCCATCACCGTGGAACGAGCGGCGGCCCGCCCCGTTACCTACCACGTCACCGACGTCGCGATGGTCGACAAGGACGATTTCGACGGGCGGGGAATCTTCAGCCGTGAAGGAAAACCGATGCTCAAACTGGTCACCTGCGGCGGCGAATGGCTGGACGAGCGGCAGGATTACAGCCAGAATGTGGTTGTTACGGCGGTTCCCGACTGACTTCTTCGGTCCTCCAGCACCAGTTTGCAGGGCATCCCTCCCAACACCGGAAGGACGCAGGCTTGGCACCTCCTCCTTTCGAAGCGTGGGATACAACCATCGATGCAGCCTTCGCGGCCGGCGAGGAATCAGCCATTGCCGACGCCTACCGGCAGTTGGCCCCCCTCGTGCATACGCTGGCTTCCCGGGCGCTGGCCGACAAATCAGCGGCGGACGATGTCACGCAGGAGGTCTTCATCCGGGCGTGGCGTTTACGCGAGGGATTCGACCCGTCGCTGGGCCGGTTGCCTGCGTGGATCGTTGGTATCACCCGCCGGGCCATTGCCGATGCGTATTCCTCTGCCGCCCGCGAGCAGGACAAGCTTCGAGCCGTTTCTGCGGTGCTGCCCGACCCTGCCTTTGCCACGGACTCCCAGTCCCCTGAAGTGCTGGCGGACCGGTTGCTGCTGGACGGTGAGCTGGAACGGCTGGGTGAACCCAAGGGCTCCATCATGCGCTTGGCGTTCTACGAGGACCTGACGCACGAGCAGATCTCCCACCGGCTGGATCTTCCCGTTGGTACCGTCAAGAGCCACATCCATCGCAGTTTGCATCACCTGAGGCGCCGATTGGAGGTCGACCATGCAGCACCTTGATCCGGAAATGATCAGCTTGCTGGCGCTCGACGACGCCCTCGGTGACCAGTCCGACAGGGACCATCTGCACAGCTGCAGCCAGTGCGCCGACGAGTACCAGGCGCTGCGCCGGGCGGTGGAAGCAGTCAGGGCCGACCCCGAGCCCACCCTGGAGCCCCCGGGCCCGGCAGTGTGGCAGGCCATCCACCACGAGCTGGGGCTTTCCCCGGAGCTCGCGGAGGACCCTCTGCAAGACCGCGCCGAGCCCGCTGCCTCCCGTCGCCAGCCCTCCAGGGCTGCGTCCTCGCGGTCCTTGGCCTCCCGGCGGCCCTCGTCCCGTCAGCCGTCGTCCCGGCCCCCCTCGTCCCGAGGCCGGCTCTCCCGGAACCTGCCCGCATGGCTGGCCGCAGCAGTAGCAGTCGTGCTCATTGCCGCCATTGGCGTGGCCTGGGGTGTCAACCGCGGCGCGGCCACCCTGGCGCAGGCAAACCTAAAGCCGCTGGAACAGTACGCCACCACCGGAACCGCGCGGGTGGTGGAGCAGAACGGCACCCGGGAGCTTGAGATCCAGCTCAGCGACAATGAGGCCCGGGGATACCAGGAAGTGTGGTTGATAGCGCCGGATCTGTCCGGGCTGGTCAGCCTCGGCGTGATGGACTCGGACACCGGCAGATTCCCCATCCCCCAAGGGCTGGATCTGTCGAAGTTCCCCATTGTGGATGTCTCGGACGAGCCACTGGACGGAAACCCCGCGCATTCCAGCGTCAGCATCGTCCGGGGCAGCCTCAACACGTGACCCAAGCCCCGCCGGCAGCCGGAGGAACCATGCAGCAACGGACGGATGTGAGGATGGGACCGGCCGTGCCGGTCCTGGTGCTGATCAGCTCCCTGGTGGCCATAGCCGCCGCCTTTGTAGGCAGCGGGGTGCTCGTCGGTACACCCATCCAGGAGGCAGCCGGCGGGTGGTTGAACGAAGACTCCACGCCGCTGGCACCGGCGTCGGCCGCCTTCCGCATCTGGTCGCTGATCTATCTTGGCCTGCTCGCGTATGCGGTGTGGCAGTTGCTGCCGGCTCAACTGCGTTCACAACGGCAATCCGCCCTTCGGCCGTGGGCGGTGGCTTCCATGCTGCTGAACGCGGCATGGATCTGGGTGGTCCAAGTGGGCTTGCTGGTCTTGAGCCTGGCGGTGATCATCATCCTGCTGGTGGTGCTGGGGCGCATCCTCGCGCTGTTGGTTCCGACCTTTACCGAGAGCCGCCTCGATGCCCTGATCACCGACGGGACGTTCGGACTTTATCTGGGCTGGGTCACCGTGGCCACGGTTGCCAACACCGCCGCTGTGCTTGCCGCTTCCGGTGTGGACGGCTTCGGGCTGCCGGTAACCCTGCTGTCGTCGATCGTGCTGGCTGTCGCTGCGGCCATCGGCGTCGCCACCGCCATCTACAGCCGCGGCCGGCTGGCCCCGGCCCTGGCCACCACCTGGGGCCTGGCCTGGATTGGCGCCGGGCGGGTGGACGGGGGGCTGGTTTCCGAAGGAACAGCCATCGCCGCCGGTATCTGCGCAGGCGTCGTGTTGCTCTCCGCCGTCGTGGTCCGGTTCATTGCCAGGGGTGGCCCGGGCGATTAGTAAGGGTGCTGAATTTCGCCCTTGGCTGACGAAACGACTTCCGGCGGGACGTTTCCGGCGTTCGTGGTTAGGTTGGGAAACAGCAAGGTGCCGACAAGCGGCATCGCCGAGCAAGGAGGTTTCTCATGGCGGAAACGAACCGATCGAAGGCAAGCTACACAGTCCCCGGCCTTGAGCTGGCAGAGGGCCAGAAAGTGGCGGACATCCTGCAGCAGCGGCTCCACGCCCTCAACGACCTGCAGTTGACGCTCAAGCATGCGCACTGGAACGTGGTCGGCCGGGACTTCATTGGAGTCCACGAAATGCTCGACCCGCAGATCGAGAAGGTCCGCGCGATGATCGACGCCGCGGCCGAGCGGATGGCAACCCTGGGCGTGTCCCCGAACGGGCTGGCCGGCGCACTGGTCAAGGAGCGTACCTGGGACGACTACGACATCCACCGTGCCGGCACGGCCGAGCACCTCGCGGCCTTGGACGTTGTCTACAACGGTGTGATTGAAAGCCACCGCGAGGCCATCGAGACCGTCGGCGAGATCGATCCGGTCACCGAAGACATGCTGATCAGCCAGACCGCCGAACTGGAACTCTTCCAGTGGTTCATGCGCGCGCACTTGGAGAACAGCGCCGGCGAACTGGCCAGCGGCGGAGCGAAGACGGAGAAGGGCGCAGCGAGGAAGACGAAGTAGCCCGGTAGCACTACGCTGTGGAACAACTCAACGGCGCCTTCAGGGTCCGGCGGCAGCTCCAGCTCGATTGGGGCGCCGCCGGGCCTTTGTTGGCCGCAGCTTCGAACTGCGCGGGCAACCCGCAGCCACTCCTGGACATCCTGCGCGGTGCGGACGGTCCGCTCCCGCGGCCCGGCACCGGCAGTACCCTTGCGCTGTGGGAGTTCCTGGCCGCCCTCGCGGCCGAGGACCTGACGGCGGTGCGCGCCGTGGAGCCGCATCTGGACGCGGCAGCAATCCTCGCCCAGGCCGGCCTGGAGCTGCCCGCCGGAACGGCGTGGGGTGTCTTTGCCGCGGAATCCGCCGGCGTCCGCGTGGATGCTTCTCCCATGAACGACGGCGATGTCTGGCTTTTGACCGGGACCAAGCCGTGGTGCTCCTTGGCAGCAGAGCTGGACTCGGCCCTTGTCACCGCGCACGTACCCGGCGGCCGGCGCGCCTTTGCGGTGGAGCTGCGCCAGGACACCGTGACCGTAGAGCCCGCCGGCTGGGCCAGCCGCGGGCTGCGCGGCGTACCCAGCGGCCCGGTGACTTTCGAGCAGGCACGCGCGGTCCCGGTGGGCGGCACCGACTGGTACCTGAACCGGCCGGGCTTTGCCTGGGGCGGCATCGGCGTGGCCGCCTGCTGGTTTGGCGGAGCGGTGGGACTGTTCCGCACCCTGGTGGCGGCAGCGTTCGCCCGAACTCCCGACCAGCTGGCATTGGCATGGCTGGGCGAGGCGGACCGGCTGCTTGCTGGCGGCGCGAACCTGCTGGCCGCGGCGGCCCGGGAGGTGGACCACGGGACGGCGGAGGCAGTGTTGGCACACCGTGTGCGCGGACAGATCGCCGGGCTGTGCACGCGGATGCTGGAGATTTGTGGTCACGCGATGGGGCCGGCGCCGCTGGCCCGGGACGAGGACCATGCCCGTCGCGTGGCGGACCTGACGGTCTATCTGCGCCAGCATCATGCCGCCCGGGACGACGCAGCACTCGGTGCCATGCTCCTGGACCAGCCGGAGCTCGCGTGGTGACCTTCTCCCACACCGAGGACGGCACCGCTGAAAGCAGTTGGCTGGCCGCGGGCGTCGAACGGCTGCCGGCCCTGGCCCCGGGCGTGCTCCCGGAGGCGGGCGAACGGCTGGTGGTGGTCGCGGCGCATCCCGATGATGAAACCCTGGGCGCCGCAGGGCTGATCCACGCTTCGCTGGCCCGCGGCGCGGACGTCACGGTGGTCCTGTGCACCGCCGGCGAAGCATCCCACCCGAACTCTGCCACCGTGACCCCCGAGCAGCTGGCCCGCACCCGGCTGGAGGAATTCCGGGCAGCCATGGCTTCGTTGGAGGCAGCGGCAGCTCGCACGGCGGGGGGTGCCGGAACGCTCGAGTGGAAATATCTGGCCCTGCCGGACGGCCTGCTCGCCGGAAGCCAGGCGGCGCTGGCCGCGGTCCTGGCGGAGGCGCTGAGCGGCGACCGGCGCGCGCTGGTGGCCGCGCCTTACCGAGAGGACGGACACCCCGACCATGCCGCCGCCGGGGAGGCAGCCGCCGCGGCCGCTGCCGCTTGGGGCGCCGACTTGGTGGAGTTCCCCATTTGGTACTGGCACTGGGCTGTGCCGGCAGCTGACACCCGCTGGCACAACTGGCGCAGGCTGGAACTGGCGAGCGAAGGACTGGCGGGCAAGAAACAGGCGTTGGCCCTGCATGAGTCACAGACCCGGCCTCTATCCGACGCGCCCGGGGATGAGGCACTGCTCAGCTCTGCCTTCCAGCAGCACTTTGTCCGTCAGGCCGAAATCTTCGCCTGGACGCCGGCTTCGTCGGAACCCGTGCGGACGGCCCCACCCACGGCAGCGGCCCAACCGGCCAGCGCCAGCGATGCGGCGGGGATCTTCGACCGGCTGTACCGCGGCAGCCCTGACCCGTGGGACTACGAGACCAGCTGGTATGAACAGCGCAAGCGCGCCGCCACCCTGGCCGCGCTGCCCAGCCAGCGCTACGCCCGCGCGCTGGAAGCCGGCTGCTCCATCGGGGTGTTGACGGCTGAGCTGGCCGGCCGCTGCGAACATCTGATCGCGGTAGACGCCAGTGAGGTTGCGTTGGCGAAAGCCCGTGCCCGGCTGGCGGCGGCGGACCATGTTGAGTTGTACCGGGGCGCCCTGCCGCAGGATTGGCCGGAGCAGGCGGTTAGTGGGCTGGACCTGGTGGTGGTCTCCGAGGTCGGCTACTTCATGACCCGGGCGGAACTCCTGGACCTGCTGCAACGGATCCGCGCCGCACTGAACCCCGGCGGCCATCTGCTGCTCTGCCACTGGCTGCACCCCATCGAGGGCTGGGAGTTGGACGGCGAGTCGGTCCATGAGGCCGCCCGCGAAGCCACCGGCTGGGACGTGGTGGTGGCGCACCGGGAACGGGATTTCCTGCTGGAGGTCCTGCAAGCGCCCGGAGACCGCCCATGAGCGCCCTCGCCGCAGTTGTCCGACCGGCACCCGGAGACAGCTCATGAGCACCTCTGCCGTCGCCGCGGAAACCCGGCGGGCCGGCGCCGTGCCCCCGGTGCGGCACATCGCCGTCGTCGTTCCGGTGCACAACGAGGAACACCTGCTGGGCAGGTGCCTGCAGCAGGTGCGGCGCGCCATGGACGTGCTCCAGGCGGAGCGGCCGCAGTGCGGCGTAGCACTCACCGTGGTGCTGGACCGCTGCACCGACAAGTCGGCGGCCATAGCGCGAAACGTTTCAGCGGCAGATCCGCGGGTCGCAGTCGTGGCAGGGGGGTTCGGTTCGGTGGGTGCCGCCCGGTCGGCAGGCGTCGAGGCCGCGCTGCAGCGGGCAGGCCGGCAGGACACTGCAGCAGTGGAGGACATCTGGGTCGCCTGCACCGACGCGGACACCGTGGTGCCCGGCCACTGGCTGACCGCCTTCGCCGCCCTGGCCGATACCGGCGCCGACGCCGTCACCGGAACAGTGGAACCCGAACCGGCGAGCCTGGCACCGGCACTGCTGCGTGCGTGGCGGACGCAGTATTCCGTGCAGGAAGCACACACCCGCGTGCACGGCGCCAACCTGGGCGTGCGGGCGTCCACCTATCTGGCCGCCGGAGGATTCAAGGCCGTCGCCGAGCACGAGGACGTCCGGCTGGTGGAAGCGATCCGCTCCGCCGGCGGCGCCGTGCTGCCCTCCGACCAGTTGCACGTGGTGACGTCAGGCCGGCTGCGCGGCCGGACCCCGTCCGGTTTCGCCGGCTACCTGACCCGCCTGCAGCAGGCCGGCGGCTAAACTGCCGGCGCTCCCGGTGTCACGGAACCGTGCGGCCAGGGAAGGGCCGGGCCGGAAGCTCCTTTCGCGGCAGCGGCCTTCAGTACCAGAAGATCGGCAGCCAGTCGCGGTTGTGCGCGTGTACCAGCGCGAGGAACAGCACAAAGTCGAAGAGCAAGTGCACTGTTACGACATAGGTGAAGGACTTCGTCAGCTTGAACGTGTAGCCCTGCAGCAGCGCGAACGGGAACGTCAGCAGCGGCCCCCAGGCCTGGTAGCCGATCTCCCACAGGAAGGAGGAGAATATGACGGCTTGCAGGATGTTGGCGAGCCAGTCCGGGAAGTGCCGGCGCAACAGGGTAAAGGATGTGCAGATGAAGAACAGCTCGTCCCAGATGCCCACGGCGTTGACGCCCAGCAAGAGCCGCCAGAAGATGGTGGGGTCGGAGGCATCCGGCCAGTTTTGGTAGACCCCCGTGCTTATCAGATACACCGGCAGAATGAAGTAGCCAAGCGCTACGACTCCGATGAGGTACAGCTTGGCTGCCAACGGCCACGTGCGGCCGGTCTTCACCGGAAACCTGATGATCTTTTCGCGGTAGACGAACCGGGAGACGAGCCAGGGCACCAGTACGGCCAACGCAAGGGCGCCACCCATGAATGCCATGTGCGCGATGCTCAGGTCCGCGTTGAGGGGGACCAGGCTGATGATCACCATCCCCGCCGCGATCAGTGCGAGGTGCCGGAAAAACCCGGTGTCGACGAGCGCGGCCGTGACCATGCTCGTGGCGAGCACGCCGTAGCCGGCGAGGTCGTTTTCGACTCCGAAAAGCAGTACCCCGGACGCCGATAGCAGCGCCGCAGGCACCAGTTTCCAGCTGAGCGCGGTGCGGGGAGGCCCCGTTGAAATGGTGGTCACGCAACCAGCATCTCAGGGCAACCGGCCGCTTGAAACCGTTCTCAGCCCGGCAAGCACCCGCCGACGGCGCGCGTCGGCAGGTTGATGCGCCGGGGCAGTGTTCTCTAGTGGTGGCCAGTCCTGGTGGTGCCGAACATTAGGGTGCGGCGGCTGACGTCGTAGTACACGGTCTTTGAGGTGGAGAGCAGGTCCTGCAGGTTGTCGGCGTCGTCGGCGTCCAGCGTTAGCACCTCTTCCCACGCACCCTGGTCCAGGACGAGCTGAAGGGTCCACGTTCCCGGGGCGCCCGCTTCACCGGCTACCCAGGTGAATTGGTAGTGGCTGAGCTGGCGAACCTTGATGCTGTCATCGGTTACAGGCTGTTCCGGTGTCGGTGTCATGGTCTTGCTCCTTGTGGGTGAGGAAGCCGGCGGTGGCTTCGGGTGCCGCTGGATGGGACGTACCGCCACTGATGGTAAGTGGGCTTACTACTTTCCACCATGGGGCGGCGGCCCGCAAGCCCTCAGCCCAACATCGGCCGCAGCACGGCAGCGACGCCGGGGGAACGGTCGACAAAGACCGCTGATTAGTCCATCATTTATCAAACTTTCTAAATGATCAGTGGGGTTGGGTTTGCGCAAGGGGGATGCGCCTAGGTGCCCGGAGCTGCATGACGCGTCCGTCCGCATGAGGGGAACTCCGGTGCTCAAGGAATGGTTGAGTACCGGATACATGGGTAGCGGGGACGAATGAGACAGATGTTTGCGCGATGCGGCACTTAATCAGCCACGGGCCGGCGGCTCTGTCGCTGCTGGCCGGGCTCCCGAACATCACCACTGCCAAGCTGATGCCAATAATCATTGGCACCCGTCAGTTGGTCAGGGGCACAGGCCCCCTCCAACAGGTGACAGCGCTCGCCGGTCCGAGTGGCGCCATCCACTCTGTGGGGCAACGAGTTGACGAGCTGTCGGGGGAGCCGCCCTTCGCACCCCAACCCCTGGGAAAAGGTCAGCCATGACTCTGAACACCCACCGCCGTGCCAGCGCCGGGGCCGTGCCGGACTCCTCCGACTGGCACAGCATGAGACCACTCGTTGAATCGGAACTCCAGAAGTTTTCCCACGAGAGCCGCTCGCGGGCAGGCGCCACGTCGCGGTCCTTCCCCCTGATGTGGGACCGTATCGATGCCGCGCTGCGCGGCGGCAAGCGGATGCGACCCAGGATGGTGTACCTGGCTTACTCAGCCTTCGGGGGCAGGGAACCGCGCCGCTGTGCCCGGCTGGCGGCCTCGTTCGAACTGCTCCACACCGCACTGGTGGTGCACGATGATGTCATTGACCGGGACTTCGTGCGCCGCGGCCTCCCGACCATCGGAGCCCGTTACCGCGATGATGCCTTGGCCCAGGGGGTGTCCCGGGCCGACGCCGAGCACCTGGGCCACTCGGCGTCCCTCATTACCGGCGATCTATTGCTGGCAGGTGCCTTGCGGACAGCCGGCCTCGCCGCCGCTGGATTGCAGTGCGCCGACCTGGTGATCGAAACAGTCCACGACGCCGTCTTCGCGTCCGCGGCAGGGGAGTTGGACGATGTCCTGCTGTCCGCCGCAACCAGCAGTCCGCGCCTGGACGACGTTCTGGAGATGGAGGGCCTGAAAACAGCCGCCTACTCCTTCGAAGCCCCGCTGAAGGCCGGGGCGCTGCTCACCGGTGCCGATCCTCACCAAGCGGAAGCGCTCGCAGCCGTCGGGCGGCGGATCGGCGTGGCCTACCAGATCGTGGACGACGTGCTGGGAACTTTCGGGGAACCCGGAACCACCGGCAAGTCGGCTGAATCGGACCTGCGGGAAGGCAAACGCACGGTGTTGACCGCCTATGCGGCAGCGGCGGAAGGGTTCGAAGATCTGCTGGCTGCCTTCCACCGGGGCGAAACGGGAATCGACGAGATCCGGACCGCGCTCAAGGACGCCGGCGCTGACACACAGGCGATGGCGCTCGCCCGCAGCCTGGTGGACCAAGCACTCCGGGAGTGCCGCAGCCTGCCACTGGACGCCGGAGCATGCGGCGAACTCGAACGGGTCTGCAACCAGGTGCTGACAAGGGGGAAATAAAAATCATGGACCTGAAAGCCCTGCACCGATATTCCGACGCCGCCGGCCGCAGCGCCGGCGTGGTCCTGTCCCGCTACTCCACGTCCTTCGGCCTGGCCTGCCGGCTCCTGGGACCGGCCGGACGCCGGGATATTGCCAACATCTACGCCCTGGTCAGGGTCGCCGACGAGGCGGTGGACGGTGCGGCCGCCGCGGCCGGGCTTGACCCCGTGGCCGTTCGCGGCCAGCTGGACGGGCTGGAACGCGAGACCGAGACCGCGATGGCAACCGGCTACAGCACCAACATGGTGGTCCATGCCTTCGCCGACACCGCGCGGAGATGCGGTATCGGGAGCGACCTGACCCGCCCCTTTTTCGCCTCCATGCGTGCCGACATCACCGTGGCCGAACACACCGACGGGACGCTGGGGGACTACATCTACGGTTCCGCCGAGGTGGTAGGGCTGATGTGCCTGCGCGTCTTCCAGTCCATGCCCGGTGCCGTCCCCGGGCGTGACGAGGAACTCGCCACCGCCGCGCGCCGGCTGGGTGCGGCCTTCCAGAAGGTCAACTTCCTGCGCGATCTCGCGGCCGACAGCACCGAACTTGGCCGCAGCTACTTCCCGCACACGGGCGCCGCGGTTTTCGATGAGGAACGAAAGCGGGCACTGGTGGCCGACATCCGCGCCGATCTGGCCGCAGCGCAGCGCGGCATCGCGCTGCTTCCGCCCGGTGCCTGCAGCGCCGTCGAGTTGGCCCATGCCCTGTTCAGCGCGCTGGTGAACCGGTTGGAACGGGTTCCGGCGGACGAACTGTTGACCCGCCGGGTCCGGGTGGGCGCCCCGCACAAAACGGCGATCGCGCTGCGGATTCTGGCCCGCCAGCGGCTCCGCCTCAGGAGCGCCGCCTGATGAGCATGACGTCCTTCAAGAACCGCCTGGTGATGCGCCGGCTGAAGCGGGGACTGGGAGCACGAACTGCCGGCAGCGCCGCCAAGCCCGTGGTGGTAATCGGCGGCGGGATTTCCGGCCTTGCGGCGGCCGGGCTGCTGGCCAAGGCCGGGCACCGGGTCACCCTGCTGGAGCAGCGCTCCCGGCTGGGCGGCCGCTCCGGCCGGTACGAAAGCGGCGGCTTCCGCTTCGACACGGGCCCGTCCTGGTACCTGATGCCGGAGGTCATCGACCACTGGTTCAAGCTGATGGGCACCAGCGCAGCCGACCAACTGGACCTGGTGAAACTGGATCCCGGTTACCGGACCTGGTTCGAGGGCCGTCACGGCGCCGTGGAAGTGCGCCCCGGCCGCGAGCGCGCGGTCCAACTCTTCGACGAACTGCAACCGCATTCCGGGCGGGCGCTGCGCCGCTACCTGGACGGCGCCGCCGAAACCTACCGGCTGGCCAAAAAGCACTTCCTGTACGACGACTTCGCCAGCCTGCGCGGCCTGGCCCACCCGGACGTCCTGCGCCGGGCGCCGCGCTTGGCGCAGCTGCTCGGTTGGAACCTGGACCGCTACGTCCGTGAAAGCTTTTCCGACCCGCGTCAGCAGCAGCTGCTGGGGTACCCGGCCGTGTTCCTGGGCACCAGCCCGTACCGCGCTCCGGCCATGTACCACCTGATGAGCCACTTGGATTTGGACGACGGCGTCTACTACCCGCGGGGTGGGTTCGCCGCGTTGATCGATGCCATGGAACGGCTGGCCCGGGAGGCCGGCGTCCGCATCGAAACCCGAGCTACCGCCCGGCAGATCGTGACCGTACCGGCCGGCGCCAAGGCCCGCTGCGAGGCGGTGGTGTGGTCGGATGCCGCTGGGGCTGAACACCGCGCCGCCGCGGGCACTGTCGTCGGGGCCGCGGATCTGCACCATGTGGAGACCGAACTGCTGCCGGCCGCCCTGCGCAGCCATCCCGAAAGCGCGTGGCGCAGCCGGGACCCCGGGCCCAGTGCCGTGCTGGTCTGCCTGGGCGTGCGAGGGCCGCTGCCGGAACTGGCCCACCACAACCTGCTGTTCACCCGCGACTGGGAGGACAACTTCGCCCGGATCCAGGCCGGGCGCGTGCTGGCCCGGGAAACTTCGGTGTACGTGTGCAAGCCCAGCGCCACCGATGCCGGAGTCGCCCCCGCGGGGCACGAGAACCTGTTCATCCTGGTGCCCACGCCGGCGGCACCGGCCTGGGGAGGCGGCGGCGACGACGGCGAGGGCGGAGCCATCGTGGAGGCGGTCGCGGATGCCGCCATCGACCAGCTGGCCGAGTGGACCGGCATCCCGAACCTGCGCGGCCGCATAGCGGTCCGGCGTACCTATGGTCCCGGCGACTTCGCGGCTGGCTTCAACGCCTGGCGCGGCAGCGCACTGGGACCGGCGCACACGCTGCGGCAAAGCGCCTTCCTCCGGCCAGGCAACCGAAGCCGCCGCGTTGCCGGGCTGCATTACGCCGGCAGCTCCGTGCGCCCCGGCATCGGCGTGCCCATGTGCCTGATCAGCGCCGAACTGGTGCTCAAGGCTGTCCAGGGGATCACGGCGCCGGGACCACTGCCGGAACCGGCGCCATCAGCGCCGCCCGCTGCAACTCCGCACTGTCCGTCGGGGAGGAGCACATGATCTACCTGGCTGTCCTCGTCGCGCTGCTGGGCTGCATGGTACTGCTCGACGCCCGCTACAAACTGTTCTTCTTCGCCCGGCCGCTCGCGGCGGCGCTCACCATGGCCGCCGGCATGTTCTACTTCCTGGCCTGGGATGTCTGGGCCATCGCGCTGGGAATCTTCCTCCACCGCGGCTCCCCGCTGATGACCGGCATCATGCTGGGGCCGGAACTGCCGCTGGAGGAGGCCTTCTTCCTGGCCTTTTTGTGCTACCAGACCATGGTGCTGTTCACCGGCCTGCTGGCCTGGCTGCGGCGCCCGCGCCCGCAGGATCGTCCGTCCCCCGGCGGGCGGAAACCGCTGGTCACCCACGACGACGGCACGGCAGGAGGCCGGGCGTGAACTTCGCAGAGCTGAACTGGATCTTCCTGGGGGCGGCCGCTGTTACCGCCGGAGCAGCGATCCTGGCCCGCAAGGTGCCCCGCGGTGCAGCCATCGCTGCCGGCCTGTCCATTGCCGCCCTGTGGGTGCTCACCGCCGTCTTCGACAACGTGATGATCGCGTCCGGCCTGTTCGACTACGGCGGCCATGCCCTGGCCGGCCTCCGGGTGGGCCTGGCTCCGATTGAAGACTTCGCCTACCCGCTGGGAGCCGTGTTGCTGCTGCCCGCGCTGTGGCTGATGCTCACCGGAGGAGGCCACCGCCGTCGTTCCGTCGAAGCGCCGGACGGGACTTCCGGCCGCGCCGCCGGGGGAGGGGAGCACCGATGATCCGCGAATTGGTCGTCACCTCCCGTCCGGTGTCCTGGGTCAACACCGCCTACCCCTTCGCTGCCGCCTACCTGCTGGCCTCGGGCCGGATCGACTGGCTGCTGCTGGTGGGCACGGTCTTCTTTCTGGTCCCGTACAACCTGGCGATGTACGGCATCAACGACGTCTTCGACTACGAATCGGACCTGCTGAACCCTCGCAAGGGCGGAGCGGAAGGGGCGGTGGTGGACAAAGCACGCCACCGCGCCATCCTGCAGGCCTGCGCGGTGGCCACCGTGCCGTTCATCGCCGTCCTGGCGGTGGCCGGAAGCGTGGCCTCCAACCTGGTGCTGGTGGTGTCGCTGGCCGCGGTCTACGCCTACAGCGCTCCGGGGCTCCGGTTCAAGGAGCGGCCGTTCATCGACTCGCTGACCTCCAGCACCCACTTCGTCTCCCCGGCGGTCTACGGGCTGGTCCTGGCCGGCGCCGAGTTCACCCCGGGTCTGTGGGCCCTGCTGGCTGCCTACTTCCTGTGGGGCGTGGCCAGCCATGCCTTCGGCGCCGTGCAGGACGTGGTCCCGGACCGCGAGGCAGGGCTGGGATCGATCGGCACGGTGCTCGGGGCCCGCCGCACGGTGCTGGTCTCCGCCACCGCCTATGCCGCGGCCGGCCTGCTCATGCTGGCCACCGACTGGCCCGGCCCGCTGGCCGGGTTGCTGGCCCTGCCGTATCTGGCCAACGTGCTGCGCTTCGCCCGGATTGACGACGCCGGCTCGGCCGCCGCGAACGCCGGCTGGAAACGCTTCCTGTGGTTGAACTACGTGGTGGGCTTCCTGGTGACCATGCTGCTGATCTGGTACGTGGGCGTGCGGTGAGAGCGCGAGGCGACGACGGCGGCCAACCCACTTCCGCCGTGGAATCGAGCCCGGCTCTGGAACCAGCCCCCGCCCTGGAACCCGCCCCGCCGCGCTACACCCGACTGGCCGTCGTGATCCCGGTACTGAACGACGCGGCGGCGCTCGCCGACTGTCTGGCGCTGCTGGGGCGGCAGACCCGGCCCTCGGACGAGATCATCGTGGTGGACAACGGCTGCACAGATTCCTCGGCCCACGTGGCACGGGCGGCCGGCGCGCGGGTCGTCGTCGAACCTCGCCGTGGTATTCCGGCGGCCGCGGCTGCCGGCTATGACGCCGCCGCCGCCGAGGTCATCGTCCGGTGCGACGCCGACACCCGTCCCCCTGCCGACTGGCTCGCGCGGATCGCCGATGCCTTCGCCGCCGAACCCGGCCTGGATGCGGTAACCGGTCCGGGCCGGTTCTATGACCTGCCGCGGCCGCTGACCCGGTTTGCCTCCGCCGCCTATGCCCACGGGTACCGGTTCGGCGCCGGAGCCGCGCTGGCGGGAACACCGGTGTGGGGATCGAATTTCGCCATGCGCCGGATTGCCTGGGAGCGGTCGAAAGCAGGGGTCCACCGCGATCGCACCGACCTCCACGATGACCTGGACCTGAGCTTCCAGCTGGCGCCGTGGGCGCGGGTCCGGTTCGACCGGCGGCTGCGCGTGGGGGCGGCCGGCCGGATCTTTGCCGGCCGCGCGGCGTTTGCCCGGCAGTTCCGGTGGGCTTTCACCACCCTGACGGTGAACTGGGCGGTCCAATCAGCCGGGCGGCGGTGGTGGCAGCGTTTACACGTCAGGACGCCGGAGCAGAGCGCAGCATCTCCAGATAGTGCGGGTTCTGCATGATGCCCAGGACGTTGCCGAACGGATCCACAACCGACGACGTGATGAACCCGTGGCCGCGGTCCATGACCGGCTCCAGCTCCTTGGCGCCCTTCTCCAGCAGACGTTTCCGGACGGCTTGCACGTCGTCCACGTGCCAGTAGAGGATCGCACCGCCCGGATCGATCGCGTGCCCCGGGGGAGCATGCTTGGTGTCGATCAGCCCCAGCTCGTGCTGGTAATCGCCCACCCGGAACTCCGCATAGCCTGGCTGCTGGAAGTAGGGCTTCTGCCCCAGCAGGTCCGAATACCACTCGACTGCCGCCGGCAAATCCGGAGTATAAAAACTCACCGTACTCATTCCCCGCAGCATGAGTCCTCCTCCGAAGGATTGCCGAGGCCGCCTCAACGCCGGCCTCATCGCTTTGTGGGTTGGAGGCTACAGCACATCCACGTCCCTGTCTGCCCTAGAGTTGCAGGGGGCGTGTCCGAGGCAAGTACGACGGCGGGACTGGCAGGGACGCGGCGCGCGTGCGGAGAGCCTCGCGGCGCGCCGGCCTGCGGCGCGGGGGCAGGCGGAGCCGTAACGGCAGTGCAGAGCGGAGCAGAAGATGGACTGGCCGGACCTCCTGATCGGAGTGGTGGGCGGCTTCCTCCTGGTCTACATCGTGCTGCTGGCCGGCCTGTGGTTGTATGCCCGCCGGCATCCGGAGACCGTGGGTCTGCGCGATTCCCTGCGCCTGCTGCCGGACCTCTTGCGGCTGCTGCGCCGGCTGGCAGGGGACCGCGACCTGCCGGCCCGGGTCCGGATGGTGCTGGTGCTGCTGCTGGCCTACCTGGCCAGCCCCCTCGACCTGGTCCCCGATTTCCTGCCCGTCATCGGTTATGCCGACGATGTGCTCGTCGTGGCCTGGGCGCTGCGGCTGTTGATCAGGACCGCCGGTCCCCAGGCCTTGCGGCGGCACTGGCCCGGCACCCCGGCAGGACTTCGGGTTATCGAACGCTTGGCCGGGCTTCCGGCATCGGACCCCGGTCCGGCAGGACCGGTCTCCGGAGATTCCAGCTAGCCCGCAGCTGCTTCGACGCGGGGCAGCTCGCCATCCGGGATGACAGGAACGTCCACCCGGCGCCTGCCCCGGAGGGACAGCACCAGCTCCTCCAACGCCAGCGCCACCTCCCGCCCGGTGGGACGAGCCGCGGGATCGGCGGCCGTCATGGCGCCCAGCAGCACCATCCAGTCGGGCCCCACATCCGCCGGAATCTCCGGATCACGCAGCAGCCGGGCCACAGCTGCCTCCAACGGCGGGCCGGAAAACGCGGGTCGGCCGGTCAAGCACTCCAGCAGCACCAAGCCCAGTGAATAGATGTCGCTGGCCGGGCCAACGGGCTCGCCCTTGGCTTGCTCCGGGCTCAGATAGCCGGCAGTGCCATACATGCCGGAGACGTGGGCATCGTCGGAAATCACGACGGCGACGCCAAAGTCGGTGAGTTTGGCGCGCACGCGTGAGCCGTCGTCGTCGTAATCGAAGAGCATGATGTTGCCGGGCTTGACGTCCCGATGGACCACCGAGTTGTTGTGGATGTAGGCCAGGCCCTCGGCCAGATCCTGGCCAATCTGGGCAACATGCCGCTGCGGCAGGGAACCAGCCGCCAAGCGGGTCTTCAGATCTGCGCCTTCGATCAACTCCATGACCAGGTAGATCTGCGGATGTCCGGCTTCAATGCGGTCGATGCCCGCGTCCAGAAGGGTCACAAGGTTGACGTGATTCAGCCGGGCCAGGAGTTTGATCTCCGCGTTGTCGTGGTGGAACTCTTCCTCGTTCATCGAGGGGCGCTGAATGACCTTGACGGCCACTTCCCGTCCCAGAACTTCATCTTCCGCCCGGTACACCTTGGCGTTCGCTCCACTACCCGCCAGTTCCATGAGGCGGTACCGCCCATCCAGCAGCATGCCGGATCGATCCAGATGAGGCGCCAACGTCTCCTGCTTTCCGGCTGACACTCTGACAGCACCCTTAGCATCCTATGGTTGCCAAGCTCGCGGAAGCCGCCCAACGCGGGCAGGACGCCGAATCGTTATCTGGGCGGCGGCGGATGTCCGGCAGAGTCTTCCGCTGCCGGTTGTCTCTTCGACGAGGACCGGGCCCAAACAGGCCCTAGCGGTGGCTCCCCCCTCGAGGTGTAGCGTGGAAATCACGTTCAGCGGTGAGCCATGGAGGGGGCTGACATGACCGACGAAACCTCTGGTAATTCGGAAACAACCGTGGACGGCCATCTTCACGATCTTGCTGTCGAAAGCCAAGACATCGAGGCGTTCCTCAACGCCGTTGCCCGCTTGGCGGTACACAACCTATCCCATCCCGGAGAGGAACTTCTCTGCGGCATCACGCTGCTGCGCCACCGGAAGGCCGGAACGGTCGCCAGCAGCAGCGAACGTGCGCAGAAGCTGGATGAGATCCAGTATGAATATTCCGACGGACCGTGCCTCAAGGCGGCCCGGGAACAAACACTGGTACACGTCGCCGACCTTCGCGATGAAGCCCGCTGGCCCGAGTATCGGAAAAATGTCTTCGACGAGGGCGTCCGGTCCATCCTGGGGGTGCCCATCGCCCTCGACTCCGACGGCGCCGCCGGACTCAACCTTTATTCCGACGAGCCGGGGCGGTTCGACGCGGCGGCGATCGAGTCCGCCGAAGAGTATGCCCGCCAGGCGTCCCGGGCACTGTCCTTGGCGGTCCGGCTTGCCCGCCACCGTGACACCGAGGCGGATCTGGCAGCGGCGCTGGAGTCCAGGACGACCATTGCTCTGGCCATCGGCATCATCATGGGCCAGAACCGCTGCAGCCAGGAGGAAGCGTTCGCCCTCCTCAAGTCAGCCTCCAGCAGCCGCAACATCAAGCTCCGCGATGTGGCGGCCAGCCTGGTGACTTCCGCGGATTCCTCCTCGGGACAGACGCATTTCGACAAGTAGCCGGCCGGGCAGCGGCCGGCCGGCCATCGTTGACACACAGAGGCGTTGCTGTAGCGTGGATTAAGGCTAAGCAGTTGGCCATGGACACAGTCGTATGGAGAGACATCCGTGAAACACCAACTGCGAATACTAGTCAGGCTGGATATTGACCGCTCTTCTGCCGTCGTAGAGGTTGGAGGGTGCCTGACCATCGCCAGCTGCGAAGCGCTCTTCCCACTTCTCCTCCGCATCACCGAATTAACCTCTGGTTCTGCGGTCACCATCGACCTGACCGAGGCAAGGCATATCGAGACCAGCGCCCTGGAAAAACTCAAGCGTTTTGGCTTTGGGGAGCCCGAAGACGCGACAGCACAGGATGCATGGCTCACCGGCGACTTCCACGTCAATGCCCCCGCGGATCTTCCGAATTGCAGTGCCGCCACCTTCAGCCGGCGGCCAAGAAAGGTGGCGGCATGAGTTCGCTAACAGTGACCCCTCGACATACCTCGTTCCCGTCCGATTTATCCTCCCTGTCCATTGACGAGCTCCTGTCGCTCAGCAGCCGGTACTACCGCGAGCTTGATCATGCGCGTCCCGCCCGCGATGCCATCGTCCGGTATTACGCCCTCATCGCGGAGCTCGAAGCCCGCGAACTGCTCGGGCTGGACGACGGCACGCAGAGCCTCCTGGGCGCCTAGTCCTCCAGCCACGCCGGCGTAAAGAGCAGGTTTAGCCCCTCGGATACCGTCGGGTGGGTGATGACGGCGTCGCGCACTCGCGTGTAGTCCAGGCCGCCGATCATCGCCATCTGCAGCACCGCGATCGCCTCGCTGGCGTCCACTCCGCGCAGCGCGGCACCCAGGATCGTGCCGGTCCGGCGGTCCAGCACTGCCTTCCATTCGCCGCTCAGCTGGCCGACGGTCCGGGCGCGGGGGATCGCGCTGACAGGCATCCTGGCGAGGCGCACATCGTGCCCGGCTTCCCGCGCCTGCGCCTCGGTCATCCCCGCCCGGGCCAACTCCGGCGTCGTGAACACGGTATAGGGAATCAGCCGTCCCTGGGTGGTCCGCAGCTCGCCCTCGCCCCGCGCGGCGGCCAGGTTGGCCTTCAGGATCCGGTAGTCGTCGTAGGACGCGTGGGTGAACTGCGGCGAGCCGGCGGAGTCGCCGGCGGCCCACACGCCGTCGGCCGTGGTGCGCAGCTGGTCATCCACCTGGATGAAGCCCTTGTCGGTCAGCTGCACGCCGGCCTTTTCGAGCCCGATTCCGTCCGTCATGGGGCGCCGCCCGAGCGCCACCAGCACGTCGTCTGCGGTAACGGTTTCCCCGCCGGACAGCGTCACGGTCACGCTGCCGTCGCCGGCGCGCTCGATCTTCTCGGCTGACGCCCCGAGCTTCAGCGTGATCCCGGCGTCGGTGAAGTCCTTGGCCACAGCTTCCGCAACGTCTGCATCCTCGCGCGGCAGCAGTTGCCCGGCGCGCTGGACTACCGTGACCTGCACGCCGATGGTGTTCAGCAGGTCGGCGAATTCGCAGCCGATGTAGCCACCGCCCAAAATCACCATGCTCGCCGGCAGTTGCTCCAGGTGCAGCAACGTATTGCTGGTCTGCACGCTGGATTCGGCCAGGCCGTCGATGGGGGGCAGCGCCGGCTCAGTGCCCAGATTGATGACGACGTCGGTGCCGTGCAGCAGGCGGGTGCCGCCGTCGTGCAGTGCTACTTCCACGGTTTTCTTCGCCACGAACTTGGCCTCGCCCAGGATGAAGTCCATGCCCGATCCCGTGAACAGCTTCTGCTGCCCGGCGACCATGGTGTCCACTACGTCCTCCTTGCGGTGGCGCAGCAGCTCGAGGTCTATCCGCGGCTTCTCCGCGCCTGCAACGCCGAACTCTTCCGCCCGGCGCACCGTGTCCAGCACCCGGCCGGAGTGGATGAGGGTCTTGCTGGGGATGCAGGCCACATTGATGCAGGTGCCGCCGATCATCGCCCGCTCCACCATCGCTACCCGCTGGCCGGACTTGGCCAGGTCCATCGCCAGCGACTTGCCGGCCTTCCCGCCGCCAACCACCAGCAGGTCGAATTCCTCGGGTTCCATGTCCATCCTTCCCTCGGTTTACTGTTCGCGGCTGCTGTTCGCGCTCGTCGCTCGCGGTCACAGCGCACGCGGGAAGCGCGCTTGCGCCGCCCTCCCCGGCATCTTGCCGCCTTATAGCCACCGTACGCCCGAATGCGGCCGCCATGCCAAAGGGATAAGGCTGCTCAGCGAGTCTCTTCAGCGGCGGAGTTTCTGCCAGGTTTGAGGCTGGGCCGCGGGTTTTTACCGCGGGCGGTTGCGTTGCCCCGGGTGGTGAAGAAGACGCCGCACATCACCAGGGCAGCGCCGAGCAACTGCATGCCGCTGATGCTCTCGTTCAGCAGCAGGTACGCACCGAGCATGGTGAAGACCGGGACGAAGTTGAGGAAGACCGACGTCTGGGATGCCCCGAGGACCGCGACGGCCCGGTTGTACAGCATCAGGGCAATCACCGACGGAAAGACGCCGAGGTACACCAGGCCGGACCACTGGGGTCCGCTAATCTCGGGGATGCCCACGATCAGCCACTCCGCCGCCATCACCGGCAGCAGGATCAGGACGGACAGCCCTGTCATGACCAGCACCGCCCCGTAGGACGGGAACAAGTGCAAATACTTCTTCACGGCGATGGAATACACCGCCCAGGACACCGCACCCGCTGCCATGATCGCATCGCCGATGTTCCAGGACAGGTCCGCCAGGCTCATCAGCTGCCCGTTGGTCACCACCCACAGCGCGCCGCACAGGGAGAGTGCGACGCCGCACCACTGGACGGGCCTTAGCCGTTCGCGCAGCAGCCAGAAGCTCAAGGCCACCGTGACAGCCGGTATCGACGCCTCCAGCACGGAAACGTTGGTGGCCGAAGTGAATTGGAGGGCCGAGTAGATCAGCGTATTGAAGAGGGCCACTCCCGTGAGCGTTAACAGCAGCAGCGGCTTCCGGTGCTGGAAGAACAGGCGGCGCGACCGCCAGGCGCTGCGGTACCCCAGTGGGAGCAGCACCAGGAAAGCGATGAAAACCCGGAAGAAGGCGATGGTCAGGGGAGGCAGCTCGCTGAGCGCTTTGCCGGTCAGGATATTGCCGGCATAAAAGATCACCACCAGCAGCAGGAGGAAGTAGGCGCGCATTCTCCTCCTTGTCGGCTTCCGGCGCTCGTTCCACATACCCTACGTGCTGAACCCGGCGTCTGGCTGCTGTCGGCTGCCGCCCGGGGCGCTTCAAGCCGAGTGTGGAGGAGCCACGCGCTCAGACCGCGGGCCTCAGGATCGCGGGGCCGACGTCCAACCCTGCTGGTGGAGCCGCTCGAATCCGTCCAGGAGGAGGTCCAGTGCGAACTCGAACTCGAACTGGTCGTCGCAGCCCTGTCCCACCACGGACCCCTCGTCATGCGCGCCTGCCATGGCGATCTCGGCGATATGCGGATACCGTTCGGCCATCGCGCGCAGCATCTCCGGCGGCACCTCTGCGGGCGCGCTTCGCGAGTCGTCGAACAGCTCCTGGGTGAACCCCCACATGCGGCTGCCCAGCGCGTGCATCACGTGGTGCGTGAGGTCAACGGAAAATCCGCCGGCGCGGAACATGCCGATCACCGAGTCCATGTACTCCAGCACGACCGGCGACTTGTTCGTGCGCGACTCGAGCACCTGACGCGCCCACGGGTGGCGCAGCAGGACCTCCCTGGCAGACAACACCCGCTGCCGTACCGCGCTCCGCCAGTCCGCCCCGCTGTTCCCGGTGTCGATCTCGCCGACAATGATGTCGACCATGCCGTCCAGCAGTTCTTCCTTGTTGGCGACGTGCTTGTACAGGGCCATCGGCACCACGCCCAGCTCCTGCGCGAGCTTGCGCATGCTCAGGGCCTCGACGCCAACTTCGTCGGCAAGTACGACGGCGGCCCTCAAGACCCGCTGCCTGTTCAGCGGGGCGCGGCGCGCCGACTCCACCTGCTGAGCCATCAGGACCACCCTTCTGACGGCAGATATCTCTTGACAAGTGTACAACGTACACCTACTTTTTAGATCACAAGGTGTACGACGTACACCCAAACTTTGGGGGATCAATCATGGCTGCAGAAACCATCGCCGTCACCAAGGACTCCGGGCGCCGGCCCCGCGGCGGCTGGCTCATACCCGCCGGCCTGATCTTTGTCAGCCTCATCCCGGTCATCTTCGGATCGATTCGTGTTGCCGAGCTGACCGGGGGAGCGGCGGTCACGCCGGCTAACGAGCGGTTCTTCGACTCGCCCCTTCCCGTGCTGATTCACATCCCCGCGGCCATCGTCTACAGCCTGGTCGGGGCCTTCCAGTTTGTGCCCTCGCTGCGCCGCGGCAAGCGAGGCCGGCGCAGCTGGCACCGCATCGCCGGGGTTGTCCTCATCCCGGCCGGCCTGCTCGCTGCTCTCTCCGGCCTCTGGATGTCCGTCTTCTACGACCTCCCGCCCGACGACGGCGCCATCCTGCTCGTCCTTCGACTGGTGTTCGGCACGACCATGGCGGTGAGCATCATCCTGGGCATCCTCGCGATCAAGCGGCGCAACTTCGCCGCCCACGGTGCCTGGATGGCCCGCGGCTACGCGATCGGGATCGCCGCGGGAACGCAGGCCCTGGTGACCATCCCGTGGATTCTTCTGGTCGGCTCCACCAACGAACTGAGCCGTGCAGTGCTCATGGGGGCAGCCTGGCTGCTCAACCTTGCCGTCGCCGAGTACTTCATCCGCCGGCGCGCGCAAAGGGCCGCGCGTTCGAAGCGCATCTCCGACAGTGCCACTGCACTCCCGACAGGAGATGCGCGATGAGGGCCGCGGTCTGATGGCAGTTCGGCCATCCCAAAGTCGTCAGCGTAGTCGATGTTCCGAAGCCCTCACCGGGTCCCGACGACGTCCTGGTCAAAGTCCACGCGAGCACAGTGAGCGCCGCCGACTATCGTGCCCGGAGTCGCAAGGTTCCCAAAGGGCTCGGGCTGTTGGCCGCGCAAGCTCATCGAAAGGGATCGCGCATTTTTGCGTAAAATGTTGATGACGGCCGTCGTATAAGAAAATGTCGCAATCCTCATTTACCCTGGCCTGGTGAACGCATTCATTGGGGGAGAAGCAGGAGCCCTGCACGAGGGCCTGTATGAGGCCCTGCACACAGAATCTTTGGCCCGTCGGCTGGGCCGCGAGTACGACTATCAGGCGAACTTCGAAACAGTAAACGCGACTGAAGTCACAGAGGTCCTGGCAAGACATATAGGCGAGGCCGCACGGAATGCCTTGGCGGCGGCA
Source organism: Arthrobacter sp. Dra40 (assembly GCF_059091905.1). NCBI lineage: Bacteria > Bacillati > Actinomycetota > Actinomycetes > Micrococcales > Micrococcaceae > Arthrobacter > Arthrobacter sp. Dra40. The sequence goes on along the minus strand of NZ_JBNHHB010000044.1, from coordinate 6,250 downwards.
AAGCCTGAGGAACAGCTTGCGCTTGCCAATAAGTTGCTGGAGGCAATACAGGCAGAGGACTCGATCAAGGACGGTCCGCAGCAGCTTCTCTCGCTTCATGCACCGGAGAAACTGCGACGTCGAAATCTTCGTCGCCCGCTTACCCCGTTGTCGGATTCGGCCCTCCTCACGAACGGCAAGGACGATCCGAACCTTGCAGCCGAGCTCCGTGCCGAAATGGCGTCGGCCGATAGTGTTTATCTGCTCAGTGCCTTTATCAAGTGGAGTGGTCTGCGTCTTCTGGAGAGGGCACTCGATGAGCTCGCAGAACGTGGTGCCCCCCTCCGCGTTATTACTACTACCTATATGGGCGCCACCGAACGCCGTGCGGTTGATGAACTGGTCCGCAGACACGGGGCAGAAGTGCGGATCAGTTACGAAACCCAAGCCACCAGACTCCACGCCAAGGCATGGCTTTTCCGCCGCAACACTGGATTCCACACGGCCTACGTGGGCAGCTCCAACCTGAGCAGGCCAGCCCTCCTGGACGGACTGGAATGGAACGTCCGTTTATCGTCTGTCACAACGCCTGCGCTGCTGAACAAGTTCGAAGTCACGTTTGACAGCTATTGGGAGCAGCGGGCTTTCGTCCCCTATGACCCGGATGCCGACGCCGAAAGGCTCGACGCCGCCCTGCTGCGGAACGGCGGCACCACGGCGATGCAGCCCATGGGCGCCACTGGGCTGGAGGTCCAGCCGCATCTGCACCAGGTTGAGATGTTGGAGGAGCTTGAAACGTCCCGCGGAATTCACGGCCACCATCGAAACCTGGTAGTGGCTGCCACGGGTACCGGCAAGACAGTTGTCGCTGCCTTGGACTACCAGCAGCTCTGCAACCAAGCCGGCCGCCAGCTTACTTTGCTGTTCGTCGCCCATCGGAAAGAAATCCTGGAGCAAGCCCTGCGCACCTACCGAGCCGTTGCGCAGAGCGGCTCATTTGGCGAACTCTACGTCGGCGAAGACAAGCCGACGCAATGGAAACACGTCTTTGCCAGCGTTCAATCCCTCGCGTCCAAGGGCATCGAACAGATCGCCCCGGAGTATTTTGACGTCGTTGTCATCGACGAGTTCCACCACGCAGAGGCACCGACGTACCGGCGGATCATCGATCACCTTCGCCCGCAGGAACTGCTTGGCCTGACCGCCACGCCGGAGCGTGGCGACGGCGTCAACGTCGCGGAGGCGTTCTTTGGCGGCCGCACAGCAAGCGAACTTCGCCTGTGGGACGCACTGGATGCCGACCTGTTGGTTCCATTCCACTATTTCGGACTGGCGGACGACGTCGACCTGAGCCGGGTGCAATGGAAGCGGGGCAACTACGATCTCCAGGCACTGAGCGCCGTGTACACGGGCCACGACGCCCGCGCGGCCAAGGTCATCAAGGAACTGCGCGATAAAGTGCTCAGCACCACGGAGATGCGAGCCATAGGCTTCTGCGTCTCCGTGCAGCACGCACGTTACATGGCCAAGGTTTTCAACGGCGCCGGAATCACTTCGGTTGCCGTCTCAGGCGACTCGACCAGCGAGGACAGGGCCGCAGCCCTCGCCAGTCTTCGCAGCAAGGAGATCAACTGCATCTTCGCCGTCGACCTCTTTAACGAAGGCCTGGACGTGCCGGAAGTTGACACGATCCTGCTGCTTCGTCCAACGCAAAGCTCGACCATCTTCCTCCAGCAGCTCGGCCGCGGCCTCCGGCGAGCCGAGGATAAGGCCGTCTTGACAGTTCTGGACTTCATCGGCCAGCAACGCCGCGAATTCAGCTTTGCCCCCAAGTTCCGGGCGCTGACCGGAACCAGCAGGGCAGGCCTCGTGAAACAGATCGAGGAGGAGTTCCCGCTCTTGCCCTCAGGCTGTCAGATCATCCTGGATCGGGTGGCGCAGCGGACTGTGCTGGATAACATCAGATCCCAGCTGAAGTTCAACCGGAACCAGTTGGTCGCCGACGTACGGTCACATGCCGAGGTCCTGCTGGAGGACTACCTGCGCGAGTCTGGCAGGGACGCGGCGGAGGTCTATCGGAAAACCGGTGACTCCTGGACGTCGCTAATCCGTGAGGCCGGGCTGATCGATGCAAGCGCGGAGCCGGCCGTTCACCGCGAGGGCCGGTCACTTTTCGAGGAGCAACTTGTACTGAAAAAGATGACCGCGCTGATGCATGTCGATGATCCTAAACGGGCTGAGACATACACCGCGCTCGTTTCCCCGGCCGCCGTGCCTTACGAGGACCTGGGGGAGCGAGAGAAAACCTTGGCCCGGATGCTCTTCTTTACCCTCTGGCCTGATGGCGGAGACTTCGAGAAGTATGACGACGGCTTCGAGCAACTGCGGGCCTATCCTTATGTCTGCTCCGAGATCAGCCAATTGATGAAGCGAGGCGTCCAGACTGCCCGCCACATGCCTAAGGGGCTCGGACTAGGCCTACAACACCTACCTATGTACTCCCACGCCACCTACCGCCGTGAAGAAGTGTTGGCAGCCCTTGGCATCGCCAAGCTCGGCGGGCGGAACGCGCAGCACAGGGAGGGTGTTGCCTGGAGCCCGGAAATAGCTACCGATGCCTTCTTCGTCACCTTGAACAAGGACGAAAAGAATCACTCGGCCACTACTATGTACAAGGACTATGCGCTGAGTGAGGACTTGTTCCACTGGGAATCACAGAACTCGGCGTCCCCTACGAGTCCAGTCGGGCGACGGTACCTCGACCGCAAAGCGCACGGGTCACAGATTGTTCTGTTTACACGAGAGCATGCAAAAGATGATGTCGGAATGACTATGCCCTACACATGTCTGGGCCAGGTCGACTACGTGCAGCATTCGGGAGAGAAGCCGATCGCGATCACTTGGAAGCTGCATAGGCCAATGCCGTCGGACGTTTACGCGGCAGGCAGGGCGGTGGCACGGTAAGTAACAAAGCAGTCAGCTGCCCCGACTAAGTACCACTTGCTGTGCCGTCCGTCCGGTCGATCACGCGGCCGGTGCCGGCGATTTCCCGGGCCAGCTCGATGCCGTCCTTGGCCTCCTGGAGGGACGGATACGTGACCGATTCGGCCATGAGATTTCCCTTACCGTCCAGCATCCTGACTCGGTAGCCGCCGTCGGGCGCCTTGATCACTTCGAAATGCCCAGCCATGTCATGCTTCCTTTGTCCACGAGGTTCACCCAGCGCTGTGGAGTCCACATAGTATGCCATCTGCCGTTCGCGGCCGTCTCGGGCTCCTTGCCACATGCTCCCGGCGCGAGGACAGTGGAGAGTACGCTGACACGCTAGCGAAGGGAAAAACTCATGCAGGTCGACAAGCAGCAGATCATCGACTTCCTGAAGCAGCAGGGAAACCATGACCAGGCAGCCAAGGCGGATTCAGAGCTGCCGGAGAAGGTGGACACGGAGCGCGACTCCGGGCTGCTGTCCAAATTCGGCATCGACGTTGACGCGCTGCTCGGCAAGCTCCCCGGAGGTTTGGGCGAGAAGCTCGGCGGCATGAAGGACAAGCTGGGCGGTTTCGGGTAACGAGCGTCCCAACTTAAAGCGGCTGTGCCGCGTGCGCCCGGAGACAGCCTAGCGGTTGGCTCCGGGCGTTGCTGTGCCCATCACCATGGGATTGATCGGGAGCCAGGCAGGGCCGACCGCGAACTCATCCTGCAGGGACACGTCGAAGCCAGCGGCGGCGATCGCAGCCGCGGTGTTCCGATTGGGCTCGCAGCCCTGCGCCGCGAACGACCACACAGGCCGCAGCAAGTCCTGCACCTTGCCGTGCGCGCCGGCGCCGCGCACGTGCTCCAGGAAGAGGAGCTTGCCGTCAGGCTTGAGCACGCGCTTGGTCTCGGCCAGGGCTGCGGCCTGGTCGGGGACGCTGCACAGCACCAGGGTAAACACCACGGCGTCCACACTGCCGTCTTCGGCCGGCAAGTCCTCGGCAACGGCATCAACCACGCGCACGTTTCCTGAGTGGGACCCCAGTCTGGCCTCGAGCCGCTTGCGCATGTTCGGGTCCGGCTCCACCGCCGTCACGGAGCACCCTTGCGGGAAGTAGGGCAGGTTCGCGCCGGTGCCCGCACCGACGTCGTACACCGTCCCGCTCAACCCGGACAGCAAGGCAGCGCGGTGCGACGCGAGCTCCGCCGGCTCGCCGCGGCGGGTGGCAGCATCGTATTGCGCGGCGAACAGTGCGCTTCGCAGTCCCATGGGCGTGGTCCTCTGTTCGGATCCGGAGTACAGGCACTGCCCACGACCCTACCGCGGGCAGCAGGGGAGCGGCAGGTGGTTCAGGCTCGGCGCTCGGGTTCCTCCGGATCGGGTCGCCGCTCCTGTCCGTTCGCGCGCTTCTTGGCTGCGTCGAGCTGTCGGTGCAGGGAGGCGTTGTCGTCTTCGAGCTCCAGAACCTTGCCCACGCCGGCCAAGTTCACGCCGTCGTCCACCAGTTCGCCAATCCGGCGGAGGCGGTCGACGTCGTCCTGGCTGTACCGGCGGGTGCCGCCCGCTGTACGTTGCGGTTCCAGCAGGCCGCGCCGCTCATACAGGCGCAGGGTCTGTTCGCCCACGCCCACGATGTCGGAGACCACGGAAATGCCGTAGACCCCTTTGTCCGTCCCCGGGCGCTTCTTCTCGACTGCCAAAATTCCTCCAACATCAGACTTGCAAACATAGTACCGCAGAGTCATAATATCTATGCGCTCAAAGACAGATTTAGTGAGCGCCAAGGAGAAGAACTGAAGGAGGCTGCCATGTTGATGAGAACCGATCCCTTCCGTGAGCTGGACCGCCTGACCCAGCAGGTCTTCGGAAACCAGGCGCGCCCGGTGGCGATGCCGATGGATGCGTGGCGGGAAGGCGAGGAGTTCGTCGTTGAACTCGACCTGCCCGGCGTCGATCCGTCCACCATTGACCTGGATGTTGAACGCAACGTTCTCACGGTTGCAGCAGAGCGCAAGTCCAAGATCGACGAGGGCAAGGACGTCGTTGCCGCCGAGCGGCCGAGCGGTTCCTTTAGCCGCCAGCTGATCCTGGGCGACACGCTGGATATGGAAAAGGTCACGGCGAATTACGAGGCGGGTGTGCTGTCGCTGCGGATCCCGATCCGCGAGCAGGCCAAGCCGCGCAAGATCGAAATCAACAGCGGAGACACCAAGACGATGATCGACGCCTGACCAGCGGGAGTGCGAAGGCCGGGGGTTCCGCCTGGGATCGGGCGGGGCCACCGGCTCGCCGCGCACGGCGGCGGTTGCCGGCAGCAGGAAGGAGGCTCGCATGGCTGACATGGACCTCTATGCCATCCTGGGCGTCGCGCCCGAGGCCAGCGATGCTGACATCCGGCGCGCCTACCGGGCCTTGCTGCGCCGGCATCACCCGGATCTAAATCACGACGGCGATGCGCCGCCTTCGCGCGCCGACGGCCTGGCGATGGGAGCCATCCTGCAGGCCTACTCCGTGCTGGGTGACGTGGACCGCCGCGCGCATTACGACCGCGGCCGCCGCCGGGGCAGCGGACGCGGCGGGCAGACGGTTGCTTCGCCGGGCGCCGGCCAGGCGGCGGGTTCGCCGCAACGGCCCGCAACGCCCGGGGCGGGTCCGCGTCCGGCAGCGGGTGTGCATTCGGCCCCTGATGACCGCCTGGCTCCCGCTGCTGAGCGGCCGGCACATGGTGCGCGGCCCACTGTGCGGGTGGCGGATCCGGTTTACCTCGGCTTTTCGCGGCCGGAGCCCGAGGAAGCCGTGTGGCCCGAGTGGCGGATTTTCCCCTTTCGATGAAGCGAGGATCAATGGCTGTTTCCAGTTGGCGTCGGTATGACCATCACTTGTTTCCCGTCTTTCATGAACGGTTCGAGGAGCGCTGGGGGCCGGGAACCGCGCCGTTCCTGGACCCGAGCGTCTTCGAGGAGGGCCAGCCGCGCCCGCGCGCGCAGTGGATCAACGTCGACACCGGTGCCGCCGTCGCCGTCGTCCCGGTGTGGGGGGACGACGATGGCGAACACCGCTCCTTCGCCGTGTTCTACCTGCCGCCAGCCGGTGGCATCTGGGCATTGCGCCCTGGTTTTACGAACTACACGGAAAGCGTCAATGGCGGACCGGAACAGGCTGCACTGCGCAACGACTCGTTCAAGAAGGCCGTCGCCCACGCCGAGGAGTTCATCTACGGGCCGGAAGGGAACGGGCCCTAGCTCCCCGGCGACAGGTCGGCAATACGGCCTCCGTTGGAAATAGGGGCGATGAAAG
>NZ_JBNHHB010000043.1:0-39048 GCF_059091905.1 Arthrobacter sp. Dra40 | reverse complement strand
CGGAGGACTGCTCCGCGGCAGCCAAAGCTGCGGCGGGAGGTTCAGCTGGTGCCGGATCAAACATGAGTGCGTCTCAATCTTCAGCATGCCCACAGGGCACGGCATCGACTACGAACGGTCGCGGAACAAAGCCCGCAGACGCCATCAGGAAACCCAACCTGATGGCCAACGATTGGTGCTGAACTGCTACTGAAAACAGCCTATAAGCCGGGTCGGACAGTTTCGGATCCTTGCGAACTGCAGTGAAAAGAGGCTGGAGTGCGGTGCCAGCCGGGATCCATGCGCAGGCTTGGCGATGTACCGGCACTACCTGTTTCGCTCTCGGGAAAAGACCGGCAAACATCATCGGCATAGGTGCGCCCGTTGGAGAAACATCGCACGTGGGCAGCGGACTATTTAAGGATTCACCCGAGCATCCCAGCGCAGCTCAACTGCTGGCGGGCGTGAGGTCGTAGTGCAGCTCTACCAGATCGCCCAAGAGGCGAGTGGCACGGAGCCGAGCCGGCGCCGTCGTGCCTAAGACCGGTAATAGCGGCTGACCGCCGCCCAGCGCGACCGGGACCAGAGTGAGAATCAGTTCATCCAAGAGTCCGGCGGAAGCGTATTGCGCAGCGAGCTGGCCGCCGCCCATCAGCCACACGTCCCTCTCCCCCGCGTCGGCGCAGATGCTCTCATGAAAAATGTCGACGCTGCCGCGCACAAACGTGATGTCTGCCCCCGGGATGCCTGGCAGTTCATGGTGCGTGAAAACCCACGTGGGAGTTGAGCCGTAGGCCCAGACATCCGGCTGTTCCAACAGGAATTTGTACGTCTCGGAGCCCATCACGATCGCGCCGATGCGCTGCAAGAACGTTTCGATGCTGTCTTGGACGCCGGCCGCGTCGTTGAATTGCATCAGCCAGTCAAGCTTGTTCCTGCGGTCGGCAATATACCCGTCCACCGAGCTGCCGACATAGTAGATAGTCCGGGCCATGGGCCCATGCTAGCCAGCGGGAAGGACTAGTGAAAGGCGGGCACGATCAGGTAGATGCCGTAGCCCACGGCCACGGCAGCCACCGCGAAGCTCAGGTAGGCCAGTCCGCGGTAAGCGGAGCGGCGCGACTCGGGCGCGTCGGAAGCCACGGCCAACAGGCGAACGCCGAGGCCGTAGGACCCGACGACGAGCAGTGCCGAAACGAGGGTCGCGACGGCGACAATCAGAAATGCCAGCCAGTCGATGGTCATCGTGCCGCCCCTTCATCGGTGCCGTCTTGATTGTTTGTGGTCCGCGTGCTGGCGGCCGACAACGCAGCCTGCTGTTTGGCCCGTTTCTTGGCGGTGGCCTTGCGCTTCTTCTTGCGCTTGATCCTGACGATTTCACCGGCCTGGTCCACGTCGCTGATGGCGTTGTCATGACCAATCTGGTTGCGCTTGGAGATGATGTACATCAGGCCGATCACCGCCGCACCGGCAACGGCATCGATCACGACGCCAACCATCCCCAGGTGCGCGATGAACGCGGCCAGGGCACCGATGCCGCCGGCCGCCGGCAAAGTCAACAGCCAGCCGATGCCGATGCGCCGGGCGGTGTCCCAGCGGACCTTCGCTCCCTTGCGGCCCAGCCCGGACCCGATCACCGAACCGGAGGCCACCTGGGTGGTCGACAGCGCGAAGCCCAGATGGGAGGAGGCCAGAATGGCCGACGCCGTGGAGGACTCCGCGGCGAAGCCTTGGGCGGGCTTGACCTCGGTCAGGCCGGACCCCATGGTGCGGATGATCCGCCACCCGCCGGAGTAGGTGCCGATGGCGATGGCCAGGGCACAGGACAAGATGACCCAGAATTCCGGGCCGGTGCCGGCCGCCTGGAAACCGCCCGCGATCAGCACCAGGGTGATGACGCCCATGGTCTTCTGCGCGTCGTTGGTTCCGTGCGCCAGGGCCACCAGCGAGGAGGAGAAGATCTGGCCGTAGCGGAAACCGCCGCGTTTGGGGCTGGCGGCACTCTCGTCCCGTTTGGTGATCCAGTAGGCCAGTTTGGTCGCCAGGTACGCCACCGTTCCGGCAATCAAGGGGGCCAGAATGGCCGGCAGCAGCACCTTGGACACAACCACGCCGTAGTCCACCGCTTGGAAGCCGGCGCCCACGATTGCGGCACCGATCAGCCCGCCGAAGAGGGCATGCGAGGAACTGGACGGCAGGCCCAGCAGCCACGTGACGATGTTCCACACAATCGCACCGATCAACCCGGCAAAGATCATCAGCGGCGTGATCTGAATGCCGCCCTCGCCCTCGCGGATGAGTCCGCCTGAGACGGTCTTGGCCACTTCCGTGGACAGGAACGCTCCCACCAGGTTCAACACGGCGGCCAGCGCCACGGCAGTCTTAGGTTTGATCGCCCCGGTGGCAATCGGCGTAGCCATCGCGTTCGCCGTGTCGTGGAAGCCGTTGGTGAAATCAAAGAACAGCGCCAGCACGACGACGAGCGCGACTATGAAGGTGAGGTCCACCTAGTTACCCAATCTTGTTGGAAGAATTCATCGAGAGTTCACCGGGCCGGGGTTGTGAAAGCAACCTTTCGGCAAACCGCCTTCCGATTGTAGAGCGCAGCCGGGTCCACGCAAACCGGACCGGCCGGCCGCGAACACGCCCACGGTAAAGCTGGCTCAAGCGCCGCGGTGAAACGGCGCCTGCCCGCCTCGGTGCGACGCAGTACAACCAGGGTTCCTGGCCTGCCGGACCCGGCACGATGCCTGTCTCCAGTCGTGCTTCACGGCCTTAAACAGTGAAGGGGCACTGCCGCGCAGTGCCCCTTTCGAATGTTCGCCTAGTGCTCGTCGTAATGGTCTTCGTGTTCGGCATGCTTGTGTCCGTCATGGACGTAGTCCACGTGGTCCCCGTGCTGCACGGACTCATGGCCGCAGTTCTCACCGTGCTGATGTTCGGCGACGGTGTGCTCGGCCCGGTTCTCAGTCTCGGCCATCGCACATTCCTTTCTCTAGTCGAGCCGCCGGGGCTCTGACGGGACAAGCAAACCATGCGTTTAAGCACTTTTTCAATGGGTTCATGCGGCGGGTTAGCGTTAGTCGACCCTGCGCTCAGCATGCCGGGCACTCGGAGCATTTTCCTTCGAGTTCAGGGCGGTGGACGACCTGATCAAAACTGTCTTCATGGTTCAAGCTGAGCGCCATCGCCGTGACGGACGAAGATGGAATCCCCGCCGGCCGGTTCCCACCGGCGGGAAGCTTCACAACGGTCTGGGGGGCCTTAACACCGATCACCCACTCCTCTATCATGCGAAGGACTCGCCCTCACCGGTGGACTCTCGCGAAAAGGAAGCAATCAGATGGACTATCCGCCAGGGATTGATCCTTCCGCGGTGCCGAGCGGCACTGGCTGCGCCGACTGTGAGGCGCAGGGCGGGTGGTGGTTTCATCTGCGCCGTTGCGCGCAGTGTGGGCATATAGGCTGCTGTGACTCCTCGCCCTCGCAGCATGCCAGCGCGCATGCTGCCGCCACCGGCCACCCATTTGTCCGTTCCTTTGAACCGGGCGAGGAGTGGTTTTGGAACTATGCCACCGGGCAATACTACGAAGGGCCCGTGCTGGCTCCGCCCGAGCACCACCCGCTCAGCCAGCCCGTCCCGGGTCCGGCAGGGCGTGTGCCTGCCGGCTGGGAGCGCCGCCTGCACTGACACCAGACGCTCTGCTCCCGGATCAACTCGTGGATCAACCAGCGCCCGGGGTCGTAAGCTCAGGGAATGGCCAGATACTTCGACGTCCACCCCCAGAATCCGCAGCCTCGGTCGATAGGCCAGATTGTGGATCTTGTCCGGTCCGACGCTTTGATCGTGTATCCGACCGACTCCTGTTATGCGTTCGGTGCACAACTGGGCAACCTGGATGCCCTGGACCGGATCCGGACCATCCGCCAGCTGGACGGCAAGCACCACTTCACCCTGGTGTGCAAGGACTTTGCCCAGCTGGGCCAGTTGGTGCACATCGACAACAGGGTCTTCCGCAGCATCAAGGCGGCCACGCCGGGCAGCTACACCTTCATTCTGCCGGCCACCAAGGAAGTCCCCCGCCGGTTGCTGCACCCGAAGAAAAAGACGGTCGGAGTCCGCATTCCCTCCAACAACGTCGTTCAGGCGATCCTGACGGAGCTGGGCGAGCCGCTGCTCTCCAGCACGCTGCTGTTGCCGGGCGAGGACGAACCGATGACCCAAGGCTGGGAGATCAAGGAGCGGCTGGAGCACGTGGTGGACGCGGTGGTGGACGCCGGCGACTGCGGCTCCGAACCGTCCACCGTCGTCGACTTCTCCAGCGGCACCGCCGAGGTAGTCCGCCTCGGCGCCGGCGACCCGTCCCGGTTCGAGTAGGCGGTCAGTCCTTCTTGCGCGCCCTGCTGGGTTGCACCCGCGGCGGCTCGCCCGGCATCTTCGGATAGTCCGGCGGGAACGGCATCTCCCCCAGCCCGGCCGCGAGGTCGCGTTCCCACCATTCCAGCAGGACGTCGATCTTGCCCGGGTTGTCGTGCATCTTCGCCCAGGGGTCGCCGGTTGACTTCAAGCGGTCCGGCACCGTGGCAATGGTGAAGTTCTTCGGGTCCGCAGTCTCCAGTTCGTCCCAGCCGATCGGGCAAGAAACCGAGGCATGCGGCAGCGCCCGCGGGCTGTAGGCACCGGCCATGGTCCGGTCGCGGTTGGCCTGGTTGAAGTCCACGAAGACCCGTTCCCCGCGCTCCTCCTTCCACCAGGAAGTCGTCACCTGCTTCGGCATCCGCCGCTCAATCTCCCGCGCGGCCGCAATGACAGCGTGGCGCACATCCAGGAATTCGTGCGTGGGTTCTATCGGGGCGAACATATGCAGCCCACGGTTTCCGGACGTCTTGATGAACGCCTCAAGCCCTGCCTCGGCCAGCACCGACTTCAGCTCGATCGCCACCGGGATCGCATCGTCGAAGGACGTCCCCGGCTGGGGATCGAGGTCGATGCGCAGCTGGTCGGGGTTGTCGGAGTTCTCGGCCCGGGAAGGCCACGGGTGGAACACCACGGTGTTCATCTGGACCGCCCAGACGGCTGCGGCGGGCTCATCGAGCACCAGCTGCGGGTGCGAACGGGCGCTCGGGTAAACCACCATCACCGAACGGACAAAGTCCGGAGCACCCTTGGGCGGATTCTTGGAGAAGAACTGCTCGCCGTCGATCCCGTCGGAGAACCGTTGCAGGGACACCGGACGATCCCCGTTGGCGCGGATGAATGCCTCCCCCACCTCCGCGATGTAGCGCGCCAGATCCAGTTTGGTGATGCCGAGCTCGGGCCACATCACCCGGTTCGGGCTGGAGATGCGTACCTCACGCTCACCGTGCGGTCCCTCGACCGTCAGCGTTGTTTGTTCGCTGGCCATGGGAACACCTAAACATACACACGCGGCTTCTGGCGAGGGCATCATGGGAGCATGCAAGCCAACGAGTCACATGTGTCCATCGACGCCGGCCCGAGCACCGTCTCCGGCGTCTATGCCCGGCCGGCTGCCGCGGTGGCCACGGTGGTGGTGGCCCACGGCGCCGGTGCCGGCATGGACCACCCATTCCTGGCGGGCTTCACCCGTGCATTGAATGACGACGGCGTTGCCACCTTGCGCTTCAACTTCCCCTACCGGGAGGCCGGCAAGCGGTTCCCCGACCGCCCGCCGGCCGCCATCGAGGCCTGGCGCGCGGCCATGCAGGAAGCTGCCGCGCGTTCCGACGGCGAGCCGCTGTGGGCGGCCGGGAAGTCCTTCGGCGGCCGGATGGCGTCCATGGCCGTGGCCGAGGGCATGCCCGCCGCCGGCCTGGTGTACCTGGGCTATCCGCTGCACCCGCCCGGGAAGCCGGAGAAGCTCCGCGACGAACACCTGTACGGCCTCACGCTGCCGATGCTCTTCCTGCAGGGCACCCGCGACACCTTCGCCACCCGCGAACTGCTCGAATCCGTCGTCGAGCGGATCGGGCCGAACGCCGTCCTGGACTGGCAGGAAGGCGGCGACCACTCCTTCAGCGTGAAGGGCCTCAAACGTTCGGCGGACGACGTCGGTGCCTCCTTGGCAGCGCGCGTGACGGAGTTCCTTCGCTCCCACGGCTGACGTTCAACGGCACCGCGCCGTCGTCAACGCACGGTCTGGGCTAGGGCTGATCGGTATCGACTATCGTGTCGATGGTCCGCGGGGAAGTGATTGGATCCGCTTGGCGGTGGGCAACCTTCCACTGGCCGTTCTCCATCCGGAATACCGTGGTGACCCGCAGCGACACCGGGAGTAGCTCATCGGAGCCGCCGACCTTCGCGCGGGTCCGCTCGATTTCCACCATGTAGGCCAGGTCTGTCCCGGCGTACGCGGACACCCGCTCGAACCGGGTGGGCTCGCCCTCCCTGAGCAAGGAAGCCGCCCGCTCCATGACCTTCTCAATCTGTTCCCTGCCCCGCGCAGGCGGCCCAAGCGGATTGGCGAGCGTCACGTCATCCTGCCTCGAAAACAGTTCCTTCTGAAGCGCAGGATCCCCCCGGACGAAGGCATCCAAGGCGTGATGGTAGCGATCGACGATGGGATCAAGACCGGACCAAGACATGGTTCCTCCTGCTGCCGCCTCCGGCCCAAAGCCGTCGGCGCTGGTGGGCCGTTGACACAGCCATGGTCCCACCTGCCACGCGGGGACGTCCATCACACAGGCGCGGATGCGACCCTCGACGATGAGGCGCCTTGATGCCAGCGACGGGACGCCGATCCGGATGGTTCGCCGAATACTCTGCGAGCGCCCGGCCGGTGCAGGTCTCCTAGCCGGGGCCTCGTCCCGGCACTACGCTGGGCAGGCAGAGGGCGCGATGCCGTGGTCCCCTCGCACAGCGTTTCCCTGAAGAAGGATCCAATGACCGAGCGAAGCAGCGGACACACACTGGAATTGGAAACCATGCTGGAAGCACCCTGCGAGCGGGTCTTCCGCATGCTGACGGAACCGGCCGAGCTGGCGAAATGGTGGGGCCCCGAAGGCTTCACCACGACCGAGGCCACGCTCGACCCACGACCAGGCGGCAGCTACCGCCTGACCATGAAGCCGCCTGACGGCGAGCCGTTCCACCTCGCCGGTGAGTTCCTCGAGGTCGAGCCTCCGCACCGCCTCGTCTACACGTTCCGGTGGGAGGAACCCACGCCCGACGACCGAGAAACCATCGTCACGCTTTCCCTCGACCCCCAGGGCGGCCACACATGGATCACACTCACCCAGGGCGAATTCGCAACCGAAGAACGGATCGCCCTGCATCGGGCCGGCTGGACGGACGCCCTCGGGAAGCTCGCACAGGTGGTCCGCGCCGGCACGTAACCCCTATCTGCAGCGCCCTACCGTTGCGCCTTCTCGCCCGCGACGTTGGACGGCACGGGGTCGTGGCGCAGGTAGGCGCGCCGGAAGCGTCCGGTGCCTCCGGTCAGAGCCCGAAGCTCGATGGCGTAGCGCAGCAATTCCTGTTCGGGAACCTCGGCGCTGATTTCGGTGCCCTCCCCATCCGCTGAGTCCGACCCGGTGAGCTTGCCGCGCCGGGCGGACAAATCACTCATGACCGTTCCCACATAGTCGTCGGGTACCGTGATGGTCACGGCCGAGACCGGCTCAAGCAACTGGATGCGGGCCGCCGCGGCGGCTTCGCGCAGGGCCAGGGCACCGGCAGATTGGAAGGCAGCGTCGGAGGAGTCGACGCTGTGGGTCTTGCCACCCACCAGCGTCACCCGGATGTCCACGACGGGGAATCCGGCGGAGACGCCCTTTTCCATCTGCGACCGCACACCTTTTTCGACGGCGGCGACGTACTGGCCGGGGATCACGCCCCCGACGATCTTGTCCACGAATTCGAACCCGGCACCCTGCCGGAGCGGTTCAACCTGGATGTCGCAGATGGCGAACTGGCCGTGCCCGCCGGATTGCTTGACGTAGCGTCCGTGCCCGGGAGCCGCCGCCGCGAACGTTTCCCGCAGCGGCGTGACCACGTCCACTGTCTGCACATTCACGCCCTGCCCGCGCAGCCGGTCGAGCACCACCTCGGCGTGGGACTCGCCCATGCACCACAGGATGAGCTGGTGCGTCTCCGGATTGCGTTCCACCCGCAGCGTGGGATCACCGGCGGCCACCTTGGCCAGGCTCTTGGCCAACGCGGCTTCATCGTTGCGTGTCGCAGCCTCGACTGCGACGGGCAACAGCGGCTCCGGCATCTCCCACGGTTGGATCAGCATCGGGTGCTCCTTCCCCGACACGGTGTCGCCGGTCTCGGCGGTGCCGATCTTCGTCAACGCGCAAATGTCGCCGGCGATGCAACAGGACACCGACCGTAAGGTCGCCCCGACTGGGGCGTGCAGATGAGTGACCCTTTCATCACTGTCGTGGTCGGCATGGCCCCGGTCGGCGAGCCCGTGCCCGGAGACGTGGATGGCCGAATCCTCCCGCAGGGTTCCGGAGAACACCCGCACCAGGGATACCCGGCCCAGGAATGGATCCGTGCTGGTGCGGACGATTTCGCCGGCGAGCGGGCCGTCCGGATCACAGCGAAGCGGGATGCTTGGCGAGCCGTAAAGGCCCCTGACCTGCGGCGCGGGACGCTCGAGCGGGGACGGGAAGGCCCGCGGGAGCATGTCCAGCAACTCTGCAACGCCGAGTCCCGTTTCCGACGAGGTGGCCAGCACCGGGTAGAACGAGCCTCGGGCGATGGCGGTCTCCAGATCGGACAAGAGAACATCAAGCCCAATGTCCTCGCCGCCGAGGTATCGGTCCATCAGGGACTCGTCTTCGCTCTCCGCGATGATGCCTTCGATCAGGGCGCTGCGGGCCTCCTCGGCAGCTGCCAACTCCCCTGCATCCGCGGGGCGGAAGACCGGTTGACGTTCCCCTTCGTGGTACTCCGACACGGTGCCCGAAAGCAGCCCATGCAACCCGACGACCTCGGCCCCGCTCCGCACCGGCAGGTACAGCGGTTGCACCGACTCGCCGAATGCGCGGCGGCTGTCGGCGAGCGCCGCCTCGAAGTTGGCGCGCGGGTGGTCCAGTCGGCTGATCGTTACCGCCCTCGGCATCCCGACGGCGGAGCATTCATCCCACAGCGCGACGGTCGCCGCATCGATGCGATCGACCGCGGACACCACGAACAGTGCCGCGTCAGCCGCGCGCAGGCCGGCCCGCAGTTCCCCCGTGAAGTCCGAATACCCCGGGGTGTCGAGGAGGTTGATCTTGACGTCGTCGTGCATAAAAGGGAGGACGGATAGCACCACAGAGCGCTGCTGGTGGATCTCTGAAGGATCCGAATCGCTGACGGTGGTGCCCTCCAGAGAGGAACCCATCCGGTTGATGGCGCCCGTCGCGACGAGCATGGCCTCGGCGAGCATCGTCTTCCCGGCCCCGGAGTGGCCTACCAACACCACGTTGCGGATTTGCTCGGGCCGGGAGACCGTTGCCGCGGCGGAACCCTCCGACCGCCGCGGATCGGCGCTCCGCCCCGATCCCTTTGCCAAGCCGTTGGCGGATTTCCCCGACATGAGCGCCTCCTGGCGTCGTAGGCATCCTCGTCCCTGCACACTCGCTTGCTGTTAACAGATTCGACACC
The DNA here is from genome assembly GCF_059091905.1 of Arthrobacter sp. Dra40. Lineage (NCBI taxonomy): Bacteria > Bacillati > Actinomycetota > Actinomycetes > Micrococcales > Micrococcaceae > Arthrobacter > Arthrobacter sp. Dra40. The sequence continues at coordinate 29,453 of NZ_JBNHHB010000043.1, read as the reverse complement.
AAGAAGGGGTTCAGCGGCAAGGGTTGGACCGCATCGCTGTGCAAAACACTATGGCGCCGGGCGCCGGCTTCAGGCTTACGTGGCCGCCTGCTAGTGCAGCCCACCGGCGCCGCCTGGCATGCCGGCCTTGATCAGCTCCATGACAGACGAGTCCGCCAAGGTGGTGACATCCCCGATCGGCCTGTCCTGCGCCACGTCTTTGAGGAGCCGGCGCATGATCTTGCCGGAACGGGTTTTGGGCAGCTCGGCTACCACCATGATCTGCCGGGGCCGGGCGATCTTGCCGATCTCCTTGGCCACATGTTCCCGCAGCTCCTGCACGACCTCAGGTCCGCCGTCGCCCGCCTCGCTGCGCAGGATGACGAAAGCGACGATGGCCTGCCCGGTGGTCTCGTCCTGGGCGCCGACAACCGCGGCTTCGGCGACTTTTGGATGGGCGACGAGCGCCGATTCAATTTCCGTCGTGGAAAGCCGGTGTCCTGCCACGTTCATGACGTCGTCCACTCGGCCGAGAAGCCAGATATCGCCGTCCTCGTCCTTTTTTGCGCCGTCGCCGGCAAAGTATAGCCCCGGGAACCGCGACCAGTAGGTCTCCACGTACCGGTCATTGTCGCCCCAGATGGTGCGCAACATGGACGGCCAGGGTTCCTTCAGTACCAGGTAGCCGCCGGAGCCGTTGCCCACCGGCGTGCCCTCGTCGTTGACCACATCGGCGACCACCCCGGGCAGTGCCTTCATGGCGGCGCCGGGTTTACCGGCCGTCACCCCGGGGAGCGGACTGATCATGATGGCCCCGGTCTCGGTCTGCCACCACGTGTCCACCACGGGCGTCTGGTTGTGCCCGATGTTCTCCCGGTACCAGATGTAGGCAGCCGGGTTGATAGGTTCGCCGACTGTGCCGATCACGCGCAGGCTGTTGAGGCTGTACTTGGCGGGTATGTCGGCGCCCCACTTCATGAAGGTTCGGATGGCGGTCGGGGCGCAGTAGAGAATCGAGACCTTGTACTTGTCGATGATTTCCCACCAGCGGCCCTGGTGCGGGGTGTCCGGCGTGCCCTCGTACAGCACGGACGTAGCACCGTTGGCCAGGGGCCCGTAGACGATGTAGCTGTGCCCGGTAACCCAGCCAATGTCCGCGGCTGTCCAGAAGATGTCGGACTCCGCCTTGAGGTCGAACACTGCCCAGTGGGTGTAGGCGCACGCCGTGAGGTACCCGCCGGTGGTGTGCAGGATGCCTTTCGGCTTGCCGGTGGTGCCGGAGGTGTACATCACGTACAGGGGATGTTCGGCGTCGAAGGCCTCGGCACGGTGATCGGTGGAAGCCAGCTCCACCGATTCGTGCCACCAGATGTCGCGGCCGGATGTCCAGTCGATTTCCTGGCCGGTTCGCCGGACCACTAGGACGTTGCGCACGTCCGGGCAGTCCAGCAGGGCCTCGTCGACGGCGGACTTCAATCCGTTGGCCTTGCCGCGGCGGTAGGCGCCGTCGGAGGTGATGACAATGCGCGCGTCGCAGTCGTGGATCCGGGTCTTGAGTGCGTCGGAGGAGAACCCGCCGAACACCACGGTGTGCGGCGCTCCGATCCGCGCGCAGGCCAGCATCGCCACCACGGTCTCCGGGATCATGGGCATGTAAATGGCCACCCGGTCACCGGGCCTGACACCCAAACCGATCAGCGTGTTCGCTGCCTGGCAGACCATGTGGGTGAGCTGGGCATAGGTGATGATGCGGGTGTCCCCCGCTTCGCCCTCAAAGTAGTAGGCGACCTTGTCTCCGCGTCCGGCAGCTACATGTCGGTCCAGGCAGTTGTAGGCGGCGTTGAGTTTGCCGCCGACGAACCATTTGGCGAAGGGCTGGTTTGACCAGTCCAGAACCTCAGTCCAGGTTTGGGACCAGTCGAGCCGCCCTGCCTGCCGCGCCCAAAACGCCAACCGGTCGGCGTCGGCTTCGTCATATTCCGACGACGAGGCGTTGGCTTGGGCGCAGAAGCCGGCTTCCGGAGGAAAGCGCCGTTGTTCGTGTAACAGGTTCGCGAGGGTCTCATCCGATTCTGTCCGGTCTGCGGCCATGGTCTTTCACCGTCGACCCACCGGGAGCACGGCCCGTTTGAAGGTGGAGTTCGCCACCACCGCGCAGGAGCAGTACCAGGCGATGAGCGCCGTCACGATGCCCAGCCAGCCGCCCAGCGCAGTGAGCCCGGCTGCCCCGGAGAAGGCGCCAAGGAACAGTGCGATGAAGGTCAGGGTCAGGAAGACGAAAACGCCAAAGACGCCCATACTGACCCGCCATGCGGAGATGGTCATGTAGGCGGTGAAGATGGCCCAAGCCAGGAGGTACAGGCCGACGGCTTTGCCGGCCTCCGCCGGCGGCAGGCTGGCCGCGCTGAACTGGCTCAAGAACCAGAAGGACAGCCAGAAGGCTCCGTAGGAGCAAAAGGCTGTCGCGCCGAAGACGTTGCGATTGGCAAATTCCCAAATTCCCGCGGCAAACTGAGCCATACCGCCATAGAACAGTGCCAGTCCCAGGACTACGGGTTCGTCGGCCTTGGGGATCATGCCGGCATTGATGACACTGAGGACAAAGGTGGTCATTGCGAAAGCGCCCAGGCCTAGAGCGGCCGGATCGGCAAAGAGCGGGCCGGCGTTCGCCTGGGGTGCCCCAACATTGCCTTGCGCTGGTACGGGATTTTCAGCCCTGCGACCACTTCCAGTCGGGACGGTTCCCGCCGCGGAGCTTGATTCGATACTCATGGTTCGACTCCTTGGTCAGCACCAGCACTGGTGCTTGTATCAGGCTACACCTAAACATGCAAGCTCATAGTGGGCTTTGTTTGTGGTTCGCCTCACACGGGACAGTGATGCGGGTCACAAGCAGTGCCCCGGCTGACCAGGTCGTCGTCGCTGTCTCTGTCAGTTGCCAATGCCATCGACAGCGTGCGCGTCAGTATTCGCCCTTGATCACGAAGTAGGAACCGCGGATAATGCCCGCCAGCTTGGATTTCTGCCGGGCGAACTTGAAACGGGATGCCAGTTCCTCGGGAATCTCCATGCCTTCCGCCAGTTTGAATCCGACGGCTCGCTTCCCGCCCTCCTCGATGCTGTACATGACGTTGATGGACAGCCCCGACTCGTAGAACACATAATCCATCCGGAGACCTTCGACTTCGAAGCTTGTTGCTTCGAGGGCGCGGGAGCCGATGACGATGTCGCGCTCTTCCTTGAGGATGCGGCTGACCCGATCGATCACCTCCGGAACCTCGCTCGCGGAGCTAACGGTGAAGACGTGGTCGTACTTGTTGCTGTAGTACCGCGCCTCGTTGGCGCGTAATCCTGCCAGTGCCTCGGCGAACGGCGACGATTTCAGGCCCTCAGTAGAAACGTTCTTGAAGTCGACAACGTACGGCATGGCTCCCCTGATGAGATCTGTTGGACCAACGAGGGTCCTGCGGTTAATCCACGGTACAACGCCCCAAACCGTTGAGCCCCCAAAGAAACGAAGCCATCCGGCCACATCGACGGCGCCACGAAGAGAGTTCCCGGGTCAGTGAACCGGGCGGACGACGCAGCTGTTTTTGCGACGGCGGAGCCAGTGGACCAGGGCAAATGACGGCGAGGTGCTGGTTGGGATCGCCCGCGCCTTGTCCTGCCCCTCCTAGGCAGGCGAACACGCCTGGCTGATGCTCCGTTAGGGGGTTAGCTGAGCCCCATTCACGAGCAGGTTCGGATGCGGCTGCATCCACCCTTCGGCCCGTTCCTGGGTTGCGTTGTACCCATCGGGAATCAGCTTGGCACTGATTCCAGAGGATTGGAGCCCAAGGGGCCGCTCATACTGGAGTCGGCCACATCCGCCGGCTGATATGCCGGCATCAGGGTTATACATGATCACGCACATTCCGCTGGGTTCAGGGGTGTCCATCAAGGCTGCGTAGAACGCATAGCCTTCCAGATCCGCCAGCAACCGCACACTGTCCCCCACTACGCCCATGCCTTCTACGTGATCCTCCGGCAATTCGTCCTCTGGGCTGGCTGGGGCTATCAACGCGGTAACCCTGGGGACGGGATTGGTGCAGCTGGCCAGCGCCAGGAATACCGCGGAAGCAGCTGTGAGTTTGGCCAAAGTACGCATGTCCGGTCCTGTCGGTTGTGTGGCAGTGCCTGGCCCAATTTATGCAGCCGTCTCGCGGAGCGCTGAGCGCTAGGAGGCCGAGGACTCTGGTTCTCCGTAATGAACCAGCAGATTCTTCTTCAGCAATTGCCAGCCTTCATCCAGATCCTTGGTTGTGCCGTAGTCTTCGGAAATCAGCTTCGCTTCTACGACCGGGGCTTGCGGATTGAGTTGGAACGTCACGGATGGGATGGAACCGCCGCATCCAGCGGCCGTGGCCTCGTGGTGGATGAGTACGCACGAGCCGCCGTCTCCACCAATCCACTCTGCGGCATAAAATTTGTAGTCGCCGTCTTTGGCCAGCAGCTGCGGGTTGCCTACTCTGGCGCCCAGAGGGTGGGCCTGGTCGGTGGAGGCGGCCGCCGGTTCGGGAGCATCCTTCAGATCGGATCCACCAGAGTTGGCTGTGCTGCCGCAGCCGGCCAACGCCAGCAGTGCAGCAGCGGCAACTCCCAGCTTGAGCATTCCCCGCATTTTGTGCCCGCCTGTCCTCTAGCAACGTTTGACCCACGGTAACCGCGCTCTCTTGGCTATGGGAGGAATGGGACGTTGCGAAGCGGTAACTTCCGAGAGTCCTGACAGGGACGCTTTCCAGCGCTTTCGGGAAGCCTTCCCTCGGGATGATTCGAGGGCTCAAGCAAAATCCGTCCTGGGACCCGAGTAGGCTGGCCGGCAGCGGCAACCCGCGAGGAAGGACTTGCCCATGGGCACCACACCGTCGGTCATCGTTTTCGACGTCAATGAAACTCTCTCGGACATGTCCGCGCTGGCCGGACGCTTCACCGAAACCGGAGCGCCAGCCCATCTGGCCCAGCTCTGGTTCGCCGGCGTGCTCCGGGATGGCTTCGCCCTGGCAGCCAGCGGAGACAACGCTGGCTTTGCCGATATCGGTACTGTTTCCCTGCGCGAACTGCTCCGGCCGCAACCGCTGAACCGAGACCTGGACCAGGCCGTCGAACACGTCATGGGGGCGTTTGCCGCCCTGGCGGTGCACCGTGACGTCGTGGGAGGGATCCGCCAACTGAAGTCGGCTGGCTTCCGTCTGGTGACGCTCAGCAATGGTTCCCCGGAAGTGGCCGACGGTCTCTTGAGCGCCGCTGGAATCCGCGACGACTTCGAAGCCCTGCTCTCCGTCCAAGACGCTCCCGCATGGAAGCCGGCCAAAGCGGCGTACGACCATGCCGCGCGCAGCTGCGGCACGGTACCGTCCGCGATGCTGCTGGTGGCCGTCCACCCGTGGGACATCCACGGCGCCTCTCGGGCGGGGCTGAGGACGGGCTGGCTGAACCGGACCCAGGCCCGCTACCCCGCCTACTTTCGGGCACCCGACTACACAGTCGGCAGCCTGGAGGAACTGCCCGCCCTCCTGGCCCGCGGAACCTGAACGGCGGGCAGCTGGTGTGCCCCGGTTCACAGAACAGTTTCCGGCCGGCGCCTAGCCGCGGGCCGAGAACGAAAAAGGCCCCGCAAAGGGCCCACGTCATTCGTCCACTCACGGAGGCGAACAAGCGCCTACACAGTGAAAATATGTGCCCGAGGTGGGATTCGAACCCACACGAGTTTCCCCGCCGCATTTTGAGTGCGGTGCGTCTGCCGTTCCGCCACTCGGGCATGCACCGGTTGCAAAAGTCGGTGGTCCACACTGTGAAAACCGTCATGCTGCTTGGTGCGCGAATCTACTCTACATGCAGATAGGCTATTTCACGGAACCGACGCCATGGTGAATGGCAACGAAACAGTCTAGGAGCGCCAGTGCCTGAACAAACCGAGTCTGCCCCCGCTCGCCGCGTCGTCGTTGCGGAGGACGAGACACTGATCCGCTTGGATATTGTCGAGATCCTCCGCGGTGAGGGATACGACGTCGTTGCTGAAGCCGACAATGGCGAAAAGGCTGTCGAACTGGCCCAGGAACTGAAGCCGGACTTGGTCCTCATGGACGTGAAGATGCCGGTGATGGATGGGATCACGGCCGCGGAGCAGATCGTCAAGGCGCGTATAGCCCCGGTGGTGCTGCTGACCGCGTTCAGCCAGAAGGAATTGGTGGAGCGGGCCCGCGACGCCGGCGCGATGGCGTACGTGGTGAAGCCCTTCAGTCCGGCGGATCTGATTCCGGCCATCGAGATTGCGCTTTCCCGCCACGACGAGATCACGGCGCTGGAGTCCGAGGTCTCCGATCTGCAGGAGCAGTTCGAGACGCGGAAGCTGGTGGAGCGCGCCAAGAGCCTGCTGATCACCAAGATGGGCCTGACGGAGCCGGAGGCGTTCCGCTGGATCCAGAAAACGTCGATGGACCGTCGCCTGAGCATGCGCGAAGTCGCCGAGACCATTATCAACCAGGTGAACTAGCCGGGTCTCCACGCGGCCGGGTCTCCATGTGGCCGCGAGCGGCCTTGGTCGACCGCCGAGGTAAAAAGAACGGGCTCCGGAATGTTCCGGAGCCCGTTTCTCTATGTTGCGGTTAGGATAGCGGCCACGGCCCGACCTTTTCGGGGCGCGGGTGCGAGTGCCCGTTGAGCACTTCGCCGGCATCGGCAAGGTCTCCCACCCGGTGTACCTTGAGCGAGTTGGTGGAGCCGGCCTTACCGGGAGGCGAACCGGCGGCGATGACCACCAGGTCGTCGATCTCCACGAGGCCTCGTTCGTAGAGGATCCGGTCCACTTGGGCGGTCATTTGATCGGTGTGCTCCACGAATTCGACGACGAGCGGCTGGATGCCCCACGTCAGCGAGAGCACGTTCAGCGTGGATTGCAGCGGGGTGAAGGCGTAGACCGGCCGGCCCGGACGCAACCGGCTCAGCCGCCGCGCCGAGTCGCCGGACTGGGTGAAGGTACAGATGTACTTGGCATCCAACTGGTCGGCAATCTGCACGGCTGCCCGGGTGATGGCGCCGCCGCGCGTCTTCGGCTGGCTGCCCAGCGGCGGCACGCGGTCCAGGCCATGCTGCTCGGTGGACTCGATGATCCGCGCCATGGTCTGGACGGTTTCCAGCGGGTACTTGCCCACGCTGGTTTCCCCGGAGAGCATGACGGCGTCGGCCCCGTCGAGTACCGCGTTGGCGCAGTCCGAGGCTTCCGCCCGCGTGGGCCGGGGGTTGTCGATCATCGATTCGAGCACCTGGGTGGCAACAATCACCGGCTTGGCCCAGCGGCGGGCAAGTTCGATTGCACGCTTCTGCACCAGCGGCACGTCCTCCAGCGGCAGCTCCACGCCCAGGTCGCCGCGGGCCACCATGATGGCATCGAACGCGTCGATGATCTCCTCGATCGCATCCACCGCCTGCGGCTTCTCGATCTTGGCGATCACCGGAACCCGCCGGCCCTCTTCGTCCATGATCTCGTGGACCCGCTGGACGTCGGCGGCGTTACGCACAAAGGACAAGGCCACCATGTCGACGCCGGTCTTGAGGGACCAGCGCAGATCATCCTCGTCCTTCTCACTCAAGGCCGGGACGTTGACGGCCACGCCGGGCAGGTTGATGCCCTTGTTGTTGGACACCACGCCCGCCACGGTCACCTCGGTGACCACCTTGACGTCGTCCACTTCAATCGCCTTCAGGGCGACCTTGCCGTCGTCGATCAGCAAGGAGTCCCCCACCTTGACGTCGCCGGGCAAGCCCTTGTGCGTCGTCGAGCAGATTTCGGGGGTTCCTTCCACGTCCTCGGTGGTGATGGTGAACCGGTCCCCCACCGCCAGGTGGTGGGGACCGTCCACGAACCTGCCCAGCCGGATCTTGGGGCCTTGCAGGTCCGCGAAGATCCCCACCGGCCTGCCCAGCTCGGCGGATGCCTTGCGGACGTTGTCGTAGGTCTGCTGATGCACGCCGTAGTCGCCGTGGCTCATGTTCATCCGGGCCACGTCCACCCCGGCCTTCAGGACGGCCAGGGTGCTCTCATAGCTGGCGATGGCAGGGCCGAAGGTTGCAACGATTTTTGCGCGTCTCATATCCCTACCCTAATCAGAATGCGACGGGCGCGCAGGCCACGCCATACTAAGGCAGCACCGCGATCGGCCGGTCTTGCGGAGCAACCGGGGCGTGCAGCCGGGTGGTGCCGGTCAGCCACTCGTCGACGGCAGCGGCACAGGCGCGGCCTTCGGCGATGGCCCACACGATCAGGGACTGTCCGCGGCCGGCGTCGCCGGCTACAAAGATGCCTTCGGCACTGGTCATGTACCTGCCGTCCCGGCCGACGTTTCCGCGCTGGTCGAAAGCCGCGTCGACCTGCTCGCCCAGCGCGGCTTGCTCCGGCCCGGTGAAGCCCAGCGACAAGAGCACCAGGTCTGCCGGGATTTCCCGCTCGGTGCCGGGCTTGGGCACGCGCCCGCCTTCCACGTACTCGGTTTCGGCAACCTTCAGGGCAGTGACCACGCCGTTCTCGCCCACATACTCGACGGTGGAGGCAAGGTAGGTCCGTTCACCGCCCTCCTCGTGCGCGCTGGCCACTTCGAACAGCGTGGGGAACGTCGGCCACGGCTGATGCGCAGCACGCTCGGCCGGCGGCTGCTTGCCAATGGCCAGCGTGGTCACCGAGGCGGCCTGCTGCCGGTGCGCCGTGCCCAGGCAGTCGGCGCCGGTGTCGCCGCCACCGAGGATCACCACGTGCTTGCCCCGGGCGTCGATCTGGTCGGGAATAGACTCGCCGGCCACCACCCGGTTGGCCTGCACCAGGTAATCCATGGCGAAGTGCACGCCCGACAGCTCACGCCCGGGTATCGGCAGGTCCCGCGGCACGGTGGCGCCGGTGGCGATCACCACGGCGTCGTAGCGGCGGCGCAGCTGATCCCAGCTGATGTCCTTGCCCGCTTCGATCCCGGTACGGAAGCGCGTGCCCTCGACGCGCATCTGGTCCAGCCTGCGGTCCAGATATTGCTTCTCCATCTTGAAGTCCGGGATGCCGTAACGCAGCAAGCCGCCGATCTTGTCGTCGCGTTCGTAGACAGCCACGGTGTGGCCGGCCCGCGTCAATTGCTGAGCCACGGCGAGCCCCGCGGGTCCGGATCCGACGACGGCGATGGTGTGGCCGGTCAACCGTTCCGGAGCATGCGGCGTGACCCAGCCTTGGTCGAAAGCCTCCTCGATCACCGAGACTTCCACCTGCTTGATCGTCACGGCCGGCTGGTTGATGCCCAGCACGCAGGACGCCTCGCAGGGTGCCGGGCACAGCCGGCCGGTGAATTCCGGAAAGTTGTTGGTGGCGTGCAGCCGTTCAATCGCTTCCTGGCCCATGTCGCGCCAGGTCAGATCGTTCCACTCCGGGATCAGGTTGCCCAGCGGGCAGCCCTGATGGCAGAACGGAATGCCACAGTCCATGCAGCGGCCGGCCTGGCTGCGGAGCACGCCCTTCTCCTGCGCCTCGTAGACTTCTTTCCAGTCCATGATGCGCACGGGGACGGGACGGCGCGGCTGGGTCTCCCGTTGACGTACTTTCAAAAATCCGCGTGGATCAGCCACCGGTTACCTCCAGGATTCGGGTCCAGACAACGTCGCCGTCGGGGTCAAGCCCCTCGGTTTCGGCGTTCGCCCGGGCTTGCAGCACCGCCGCGTAATCGCGCGGCAGCACTTTGGTGATGCGGGTCAGGGTGTCTTCGAGTTCCTCAAGCAGCTGGCCAGCCAGCTCGGAACCGGTCTCCTCTGCCTGCTTCTTGAGCAGCGCGGCGATGGATTGTTCGTCCACGGCGTCCGGACGCAGCAGTTGCAGTTCCCCGCTGTCCACGCCCTGGGTGTTCAACCGGGCGGGATCCAAATCCAGCACGTAGGCCACGCCGCCGGACATGCCCGCGCCGAAGTTGCGGCCGGTAGGGCCCAGGACCAGGGCCACGCCGCCGGTCATGTACTCGCAGCCGTGGTCGCCGATTCCCTCGACGACGGCGGTGGCGCCCGAGTTCCGCACAAGGAACCGCTCGCCCACCTGGCCACGCAGGAACATTTCCCCGCTGGTGGCGCCGTATCCGATGACGTTGCCCGCAATCACGTTCTGCTCGGAGGCGAACGCGTTGGCCCGGTCCGGCCGCACAATGATCCGGCCGCCGGAGAGCCCCTTGCCCACGTAGTCGTTCGAGTCGCCGAGCAGCCGCAGGGTAATCCCGGCCGGCAAGAAGGCTCCCAACGACTGGCCGGCCTGGCCGGTCAGCGTGACGTCGATGGTGTCGTCCGCCAGCGCCTGGACGCCGAAGCGCTTGGTCACTTCGTGGCCCAGCATGGTGCCCACCGACCGGTCCGTGTTGATCACGTCCAGGCTGATCCGGACCGGCTCGCGCCGGGTCAGCGCGTCGGCGCTCATCGCGATCAGCTGGTTGTCGAAATGCTTGTCCAGTTCATGGTTCTGCGTCGTCAGGTTGCGCAGCGGGACATCGGCGTCGGAGCCGTAGCCGCGCAGGATCGGCGCCAGGTCCAGGCCGTCGGCCTTCCAGTGGTCGACCGCTTCGCGGGTGTCCAGCAGCTCGGCATGGCCGATGGCTTCTTCCAGGCTGCGGAAGCCCAGTTCCGCCAGCAGCTCGCGCACTTCCTCCGCGATGAACTCGAAGAAGTTCACCACGAACTCGGGCTTGCCGGTGAACCGCCGACGCAGTTCGGGGTTCTGCGTGGCAACGCCCACCGGGCAGGTATCCAGGTGGCAGACGCGCATCATGATGCAGCCGGAAACCACCAGCGGCGCGGTGGCGAAGCCAAACTCCTCGCCGCCCAGCAGGGCAGCGATCATGACGTCGCGGCCGGTCTTCAGCTGGCCGTCCACCTGCACCACCACGCGGTCGCGCAGTCCGTTGAGCATCAGTGTCTGCTGGGTCTCGGCCAGCCCCACTTCCCAGGGGGCGCCGGCATGCTTGAGCGAGTTCAGCGGACTGGCGCCGGTTCCGCCGTCGTGCCCTGAAACAAGGACGACGTCGGCCTTCGCCTTGGTCACGCCGGCGGCCACGGTGCCGATCCCGACTTCGGAGACCAGCTTCACGTGCACGCGTGCCGAAGGGTTTGAGCGCTTCAGGTCGTAGATCAGCTGCGCCAGGTCCTCAATCGAGTAAATGTCGTGGTGCGGCGGCGGCGAGATAAGGCCCACCCCGGGGGTTGAGTGCCGGGTCCGGGCCACCCAGGGGTAGACCTTCTGGCTCATCAGCTGGCCGCCCTCGCCGGGCTTGGCTCCCTGGGCCATCTTGATCTGGATGTCCGTGGCGTTCGTCAGATACAGGCTGGTGACGCCGAACCGGCCGGAGGCCACCTGCTTGATCGCGGACCGGCGCTCCGGGTCGAGCAACCGATCCACGTCTTCGCCCCCTTCGCCGGTGTTCGACTTGGCGCCGAGCCGGTTCATGGCAATGGCCAGTGTTTCGTGTGCCTCTTGCGAGATGGAGCCGTAGCTCATCGCCCCGGTGGAGAACCGTTTGACGATGCTGGAAACCGGCTCGACCTCCTCCAGCGGAACCGCCGGGCGGTCGCCGGACTTGAACTTCAGCAGCCCGCGCAGCGTCATCAGCTCCTTGGACTGGTCGTCCACGCCGCGGGTGTAGGCCTTGAAGACGTCGTAGCGGCGTTCCCGGGTGGAATGCTGCAGCCGGAACACGGTCTCCGGGTTGAACAGGTGCGGCGGCCCTTCCCGGCGCCACTGGTACTCGCCGCCGGTCTCCAGCGTGCGGTGCGGGTCCTCGATTCCGTCGGACGGGTAGGCCCTGGCATGACGGGCCGCGGCTTCTGCGGCGATGATGTCCAGACCGACGCCGCCCAGCAGGGACTGCGTGCCGGCGAAATACTGGTCCACCAGCGGCTGGGACAAGCCGATCGCTTCGAATGTCTGGGCTCCGCAGTAGGAAGAGACGGTAGAGATGCCCATCTTGGACATGATCTTCAGCACGCCCTTGCCCAGACCCTTGATCAGGTTCTGCACGGCCTGGGCTTCGGTCACGCCGGGCAGGTGACCGTTGCGCACCAGTTCCTCGCAGCTTTCCATCGCCAGATACGGGTTCACCGCCGAGGCGCCGAACCCGATGAGCACGGCAACGTGGTGGACTTCGCGAACGTCCCCGGCTTCCACCAGCAGCGAGATCTTGGTCCGGTTGGCGCTCTTGAGCAGGTGGTGGTGCACCGCGCTGGTCAGCAGCAGCGTGGGGATCGGTGCCCACTGGGCGTTCGAGTCCCGGTCGGAGAGCACAATGAATTTCACGCCGCGGTTGACGGCGCCGGAGACCTTTTCGCAGATTTCCTGCAGCCTGGCGGCCAGCTCGGAAGCGCCGCCGTCGGGTCGGTAGAGGCCGCGCACCTTCAGCGAGACGCGGTTGCCCTCTTCGTCTTCCATCGCGGTGATCTTGGCCAGTTCGTCGTTGTTGACCACCGGGAACTTCAAGGCAACCCGGGTGGTACGTACTCGGCCGGTGGCCAGCAGGTTGCCGTCCGGGCCGATCGACGAACGCAGCGACGTCACCAGTTCCTCGCGGATTGAGTCCAGCGGAGGGTTGGTCACCTGGGCGAAAGACTGCACGAAGTAGTCGAACAGCAGCCGGGGCCGCTTGGACAGCACCGCGATGGGAGTGTCTGTGCCCATGGCGCCCAGCGGCTCGGCCCCGGTGCGGGCCATCGGGCCCAGCAGGATCCGGAGCTCTTCGTGCGTGTAACCGAAGGTCTGCTGGCGCAGGTTGACCGATGCGGTGGTGTGCACCACGTGCTCGCGCTCCGGCAGGTCCTCCAGCCGGATCATGTTCTCCTTGAGCCAGTCACCCCACGGGTTGGCCGCCGCGACCTCGGCCTTAACTTCCTGGTCTTCGACCAGCCGTCCGGCCTCGGTGTCCACCAGGAACATCTTGCCGGGCGAGACCCGGCCCTTCTGGACCACCTTGGCCGGATCAACGTTGACCACGCCGACCTCGGAGGCCAGCACGACCAGCCCGTCCTCGGTCACCCAGTAACGGGCCGGGCGCAGCCCGTTGCGGTCCAGCACCGCTCCGACGAGCTTGCCATCCGTAAAGGACACGGCCGCGGGGCCGTCCCACGGCTCCATCAGCATGGAGTGGTACTGGTAGAAAGCGCGTCGCTCCGGATCCATCGTGGCGTGGTTTTCCCACGCCTCGGGGATCATCATCATGATGGCGTGCGTGATCGGCCGGCCGGAGAGCATCAGCAGTTCAGCGACTTCGTCGAATGAGGCGGAGTCGGAAGCCCCCGGAGTGCAGATCGGGAACAGCTCTTCCGGCGTATCGCCCAGCAGCGGGCTCTTCAGCTGCGACTGCCGGGCGCGCATCCAATTGCGGTTGCCCTTGACCGTGTTGATCTCGCCGTTGTGCGCGATGGTGCGGAACGGCTGAGCCAGCGGCCAGGAGGGGAAAGTGTTGGTGGAGAAGCGGGAGTGGACAATGCCGAGCTTGGTCTTGAACCGGGGGTCGGAGAGGTCCGGGTAGAAGGGTTCCAGCTGCGCGGTGGTCAGCATGCCCTTGTAGACGATGGTCTTCGATGACAGCGACGGGAAGTACACCCCGTACTTGTTTTGGGCGCGCTTGCGCACCCGGAAAACGCGGGCGTCCAGATCGTTTCCGGCGGCAGCGCCGGCGTCCAGGCCCAGGAACACCTGGACAAAATGGGGCATGCAGGACCGGGCCATGGCGCCGACCAGGTCGGCGACCACGGGCACTTCGCGCCAGCCGAGTACGGTGAGGCCTTCGGAGGCGGCCAGGGATTCCACGCCGTCCCGGGCTACCGCGGCTTCGGCTTCGTCGCTGGGCAGGAAGGCGGTTCCGGCCGCGTAATGGCCCGGCTCGGGCAGTTCGAAGCCCACCACGGCCCGGAAGAATTCGTCGGGAATTTGGGTGAGCAACCCGGCGCCATCACCGGTTCCTTCGTCGGCGCCGACCGCGCCGCGGTGTTCCAGATTGCGCAGCGCCGTCAGCGCCGCATCGACGATGTCGTGCCCGGGCTCGCCCCTGAGGGTGGCGATCACGGCCAGGCCGCAGGCATCCTTTTCGTTCGCGGGATCGTACAGCCCGGTCTGTTCCGGGTAGGCGGCGAAACGACTGAACGGCGATTGCACTGTGCTGTGCTGGTGCCCGTGTCCGCCGCCGAGGATGCGTGGGGTACTCGACCCCTTGAATGGAGGAGTCATCTGAACTTCCTTCTCCTAGATGTACGTGAGAAGGGGACGGCACTGGCCCCGCCCGGTTCAGCTTGCGGACAAGCCGGCCCGTGATGCACTGGAGATTCCGTGGCACACTCCCCCGGAACAGCTCACTCGATGTTCAGGGTTCGGATGGGGCCGCAAGGATAAACGGTGCGGTCGATCAGCCACGACCGCCGGGGACCGCACTAGTGGTGCGCCTTGACCGGCGGATTATCCACGTCAGTGTGGTCGGCACGCTGCATTTCTGCCTCCGGGCGGTAGTCCGGGATGGTGCGTACCTGTTCGTTCCGGTCTGCCGATGAGGGCCGACCGATCCGCAGAACCTCTCAGTTCTACGGTAGAGAGACGATAGCACGGCGGGAACCCTGTAACCCAGATTTTTCTGATATTTTAACGAGCGTTTTCCAGATTGTTAACAGCGGATTCTTAGCAAGGCGTCGAGACAGCACAAAGCCGCCGGAACGAACGCGTCTGCATTCGTTCCGGCGGCTTCTCGAAGTCGCTAGTCCTGGGCCCGCTTGTTCTCTGCCCCGTCGGCCCTCAACGGATCGGTGGCGCCCTGGGCGTCGGCGGCGGTGGGCTGTTCGCCATCCAAGCGTGGTTCTGCCGCGGGCGCTTCCCCGCCCGTCTCCCCCGCTGCCGGGGAAGACGGGTTGTCGCCGCGGGACGCAGGGAGAGCGTCGCTGCGGGAGGCAGGGACACCGTCGTCGTCCGTGGAAGCGTCCCGGCGCACCTCTGCCGCTTCCGCAGCCGGTTCCACGCTGTCCACATCCTCAGCCGGCGCCCGGCCCGGCAGGTACACCGAATCGGTCTCCGCGGTGCGCGGCTGCCGCGCGAGCACGATGAAGATCACCACGGCAGCGATCAGCAGCAGCAGCGACGTCCACACGTTCAGGCGCTGGGTGATGCCGGCGATGGTGATCATCTCTGCATCGTCGATGCGCAGCATTTCGATCCAGATCCGGCCGAGTGTGTAGAACGCGACGTACAACCAGAACAGCATGCCGCGGCGGAACTTGAAGCGCTTGTCCAGCAGCAGCAGCAGTGCCACGCCGGCGAGGTTCCACAGCGACTCATAAAGGAACGTGGGGTGGAACAACGTGCCCGGGGCCGCGTCGGCCGGGAAGTTGGGGCTGTCCGCGTCGATCTGCAGGCCCCAGGGCAGCGTGGTGGGCGCGCCGAAGAGCTCCTGGTTGAACCAGTTGCCCCAGCGCCCGATGGCCTGGGCCAGCAACACCCCGGGGGCCGCCGCATCCATGAAGGCCGGCAGCTTGATTCCCGCCCTGCGGCAGGCGATCCAGGCGCCCAGCAGGCCGAAGGCCACGGCACCCCAAATGCCCAGCCCGCCGCGCCAGATCTGCGGAATGAGGGCCAGGTCGCCGTTCGGACCGAAGTAGGCATCGGGCGAGGAGAAGACGTGGTACAGGCGGCCGCCGATGATGCCGAACGGGATGGCCCAGATGGCCGCGTCCCAGATGAATTCGTCCGGCCCGCCGCGGGCCTTCCAGCGGCGGCTGGTGAGCCAGAGCGCCGCCACAATGCCCAGCAGGATGCACAGCGCATAGGCGTGGATCGTGAGCGGGCCGATGCTAAATCCGGACCAGCCGGGGCTGGGGATGGATGCCGGGACGGCCATTGCAATAGTCGTGCTGTACACCAGATTCGTCCTCTAGGCCGAAGTTTGCGGGTCGGGGCGCGGCCGCGGGCGAGCCGCTGACCCACCGGTCATTCTGTCAGGCCCGGGCTGTGCCTTCGCTCAGCCGCGCCGCCAGTGCGCCCAGTGCTTCCACACCGGAGTGGCCGAGTTCGGCCACCAGCGCCGTGCCGACGATGGCGCCTTCGGCATAGGCGCCAATCTCCCGCACGTGCTCCGCGCTCGAGACGCCCAAGCCGACGCAGACCCGTTCGGCGCCGGCCTCGTGCGCGGCCTGGACCACTCGCTCGGCAGCGCTGGAGACATTCTCGCGGGCGCCGGTGACGCCCATGATGGACACCGCATAGACGAAGCCGCGGCTGGCCTTGACCGTCATGGCCATCCGTTCCGGCGAGGACGAGGGGGCGACCAGGAAGACCCGGTCCAGCCCGTACTTGTCCGAGGCCTCGAACCATTCGGCGGCCTCGTCCGGAATCAGGTCGGGCGTGATGAGCCCGGCGCCGCCGGCTTCTGCCAAGCGGCGGGAGAATTCGTCGACTCCCATGCGCATGACCGGGTTCCAGTACGTCATCACCAGCACGGCGGCGTCGCAGCGGGCGGTGATGCCGGCGACGATCTCGAACACCTGGCTGACCCGGAAGCCGTCCTTCAGCGCCTGGACCGTGGCGGCCTGGATGACCGCACCGTCCATCACCGGGTCGGAGTACGGAATGCCGATCTCAATGACGTCGGTGCCGTTCTCCGCCAGCGCGACGGCGGCATCGATGGTGGTCTGGACGTCCGGGTAGCCGGCGGGCAGGTAGCCGACCAGCGCGGTCCGGCCGGCGGCCAGGGCGCGGTCAATGGCGGCCGCGGACTTGCTCGTAGTGGTGGTATTGTTCACAGCTGCTCTCCTTCGGAGCCGATTTCGGCCTCGGCTGATGGCTCCGGCAAGAGGCCGAACCACTCGGCGGCGGTGGCTACGTCCTTGTCGCCTCGGCCCGAAAGGTTCACCACGATGATGACATCCTGCGGATTGTCCTTGCCCTCGGTCAGGCGCTTGCCCACCCGCAGCGCTCCGGCCAGGGCGTGTGACGATTCGATCGCGGGGATGATCCCCTCGGTCCGGCACAGCAGCCGGAAGGCATCCATGGCTTCGGTGTCGGTGACCGGTTCGTAGCTGGCCCTGCCAATGTCCGCCAGGTAGGAGTGCTCGGGTCCGACGCCGGGGTAGTCGAGTCCCGCGGAGATCGAATGCGACTCGATGGTCTGGCCGTCCTCGTCCTGCATCAGGTAGGAGCGTGCGCCGTGCAGCACACCGGGCCGGCCCAACGTGATGGTTGCGGCATGGCGGCCGGTGTCCACGCCGTCGCCGCCGGCTTCGAAACCGTACAGGGCCACCTTGCGGTCGTCCAGGAAGCCGTGAAAGATGCCGATCGCGTTGGATCCGCCGCCGATGCAGGCACAGACGGCGTCCGGCAGGCGGCCGGTCTGATCCAGTATCTGGGCGCGGGCTTCCTCGCCGATGACCTCATGGAAGTAGCGCACGAGCGAGGGGAAGGGATGAGCCCCGGCCGCGGTGCCCAGCAGGTAGTGGGTGTTCTGCACGTTGGCTACCCAGTCGCGCAGCGCTTCGTTGATGGCGTCCTTGAGTGTCTGTGACCCGGCGGTGACGGGCACCACGGTAGCTCCGAGCAGTTCCATCCGGGCAACGTTCAGGGCCTGCCTGCGGGTGTCTTCGGCCCCCATGTAGACCACGCACTCCATGCCGAGCAGGGCGGCCGCGGTGGCGCTGGCCACGCCGTGCTGGCCGGCGCCGGTCTCCGCGATGATCCGGGTCTTACCCATGCGCTGGGCCAGCAGGGCCTGGCCCAGCACGTTGTTGATCTTGTGCGAGCCGGTGTGGTTCAGGTCCTCGCGCTTGAGGAAGATCCGGGCGCCACCGGCATGCTGGGAGAAGCGCTTGGCTTCGGTCAACAGCGAGGGCCGCCCGGAGTAGTTCTTATTCAGCTCGGCGACCTGGGCGATGAACTCGGGGTCGGCCTTGGCCTTTTCGAAGGTGTCTTCCAGCTCGTCCAGCGCCGCAATCAGGGATTCGGGCATCCAGCGCCCGCCGAAGGCGCCGAAGTACGGGCCGGGGGCATGGCGCAGGCTGCTTCCGGCGAGGAAGGCGTCGGCTGCTTCCTGTGGGTTTCCGGACTCTGCCGGGGTGTCGGGGCTCTGCGTCATGGCGGTCCTGTCTAGTGCTGGAGGCAGGCCGCGGAGCCACGGATGGCCGCTGCCTGCCCCTGAAGGATTCTTACGTCGTACGGGCCGTTGCCTCAGCGGCGGGCGGCAACGGCTTCGGAGCCGGCCGCGCCGAATTCGGCAACGGTTGCTTCCGGATCACCCATCGTGACCAGTGCTTCGCCCACCAGGACGGCGTTGGCGCCCTGGCTTGCGTAGTCGCGGACATCTGCCACCGAGCGGACGCCGGATTCCGCCACCACCACCGCGTCGGCCGGAATCCTGCCCGCGAGCTCCGCGAACACCGAGCGGTCCACGTCCAGCGTCTTGAGGTTGCGGACGTTCACTCCGATGATGCGTGCGCCAACGGCCACGGCCCGGTCGATTTCCTCGGCGGTGTGCGTCTCCACCAAGGCGTTCATGCCCAGTTCGTGCGTGAGGGCCAGCAAAGCTTTCAGCTCGGCATCGTCCAAGGCGGCGACGATCAGCAGCACCAGGTCCGCACCGTGGGCGCGGGCCTCGAAGATCTGGTATTCCTCAACGTTGAAGTCCTTGCGCAGCAGCGGCAGGTCCACCACGGCGCGGACGGCGTCGAAGTCGGCCAGCGAGCCGTTGAACCTGCGCTGCTCCGTCAAGACGCTGATGACGGCGGCCCCGCCGCGTTCGTAAGCAGCGCCCAGCTCGGCAGGATCGGCGATCGAGGCGAGCTCTCCCTTGGAGGGGCTCTTGCGCTTGACCTCGGCGATCACCTTCAGCGCCGCACGGGGTGAATCGTTGCCGCCTAGGGCTGCGTAGGCGTCACGCGGTGCGGGCGCTTCGGCGGCCAGTCGCTTGATCTCCGCGAGCGGTACCTGGGCGCGCCGGGATTCGAGGTCTTCCCGGACCCCAACGATGATGTCGTCGAGAACGGTCACGCTCAGTGTCCGCTGCCCTGGATCTTGCTGCCGTCCACGCCGTAGCCGGCCTTCTTCATGATCCAGCCAGCGATCAGGCCAAGGAAGATCACGACCACGCCGGCCCAGAAAATCACGTTCGACGCCATGGCGAAACCGATGCCGGACACGATGGAGCCGGCGATCATGATGAACACGCAGGTCCAGGCGGCGGGGCTGTTGCCGTGGCCGATGACTTCGTCGTGGATGCTGCCTGCCGGATCCGTCTTCATTGCGGTTTCGGTGGTGGAGGCGTGGTTAGCCATGATGTTTCTCCCTCTAAACGGTTCTGCTACTTCATTCTGCCATTGTTTAGCGGCATGGCAGGCCAGTGTGACACGCCGGCCGGCGGCCCGGCTTCCCGTCCGGAGCCGGCGCCGGCGGTTCAGTCGGTCGGGTCCTCGCCGCGGCTGAGCTGGTCCCAGCTGTCGATTTCGTCGACACTGCCGGCCCGGTCGGAGGGCATGCCGTCGGCCTGCCGCTCAGCGGCCGGCACGTACTTCTTCGACGCCGCCCAGGACCGGCCGGCCAGCACCAGCCAGATGGCCGTCGCCACCAGTAGGATCCCCGCGACGGTCGCGAGGTACGGAAAGGCAGTGACGACGACGGCGGCCTCTCCCCCAATCTGGCCCGTTGCCTCGCCGATGCCGGCCGAGGCGGCGGCCGTGGGATTGGCGATCACGGCCAAGCTCGCTGCGGCAATGCCGATGCCGGCCGCTGCCAGCAGCACGGCGATCACGATGCGCGCAATCCGGCCGGCAATGGACGCCGCCAAGGCCGCGGCCAGCGCCACCAGGGCCAGGGCCGTCACGGCGGTGGCGGCATCGCTGCCGGCCACGCTGACGTCCGGTGTCTGGACCCTGGTTCCCGGGAGATGGGCGGTGAGCCAGGTCTGCGTCGTTGTCCCGAAGGCGGCCAGGGCGACCGCGACCGCGGCGAGCACCACCATGCCCTTGCGCTGCCAACGCGACCCGCCCGTCCCCTGCCCGGGCGCCTGGCCCTCGGCCGGTGTGGTCTTGTCTTCGCTCATTGCTGCCCCTTCACCGGCACGTGCGCCGGGTTGGCCTGGTGCAGCCGCGCCGCCAGCGTCACCGCCCGCAGCGGAGCTGCCGCCTTGTTCACGGTCTCGAGCGCCTCGGCCTCCGGCTGGGAGTCGGCCACGATCCCGCCCCCGGACTGGACGTAGGCGGTCCCGCCGCGCAGCAGCGCGGAGCGGATGGCGATGGCCATGTCCATGTCCCCGGCAAAGTCCAGGTAGCCCACCACGCCGCCGTAGACGCCGCGGCGGTGTGGTTCGAGTTCATCCAGCAGCCGCAGCGCGCGCGGTTTGGGGGCGCCGGAGAGCGTTCCGGCCGGGAACGTCGCGGCCAGCACGTCGTAGGCGGTCTTGTCCGGCGACAGCCGGCCCACCACGGTGGAGACCAGGTGCATGATGTGGCTGAACTTTTCCACTTCCATGAACTGGGTGACGTCGACGCTGCCGGGCTTGCAGACCTTGGAGATGTCGTTGCGGGCCAGGTCGACCAGCATCAGGTGCTCGGCGCGTTCCTTCTGATCCGCCAGCAGTTCCTCGGCCAGTTCCTTGTCATGCTCCACGCTGTGCCCGCGCGGCCGCGATCCGGCGATCGGATGCGTGATGACTTCATCGCCGGTCACGGTGACCAGCGCTTCCGGGGAAGATCCCACGATCGAGTAGCCCACGCCGTCGGCGTCTTCCAGGCTGAACAGGTACATGTAAGGGCTGGGATTGAGGTTCCGCAGCACCCGGTAGACGTCCAGCGCCGTGGCCGAGCATTCGGCCTCGAACCGGCGGGAGATCACCACCTGGAACACTTCGCCGTCGACAATTGCTTCCTTGCCACGATCCACGGCGGCCAGATACTTATCCCGGGCCCAGCGGTGGGTCACACTGTTCATCAGGTCGTCGGTTGCCAGCGCGGAGTCTTCCAGCACGGACACCTGCTGCGCCAGCGGTTCGGCCAGTTGGGCCAGCATGTGCTTGGCCCGCTTGACGGCATCCAGCCATGCCTCGTCGACGCGCTCGTCCCGGTTGTCGAAGTTGATCGCATTGGCAATCAGCGTGACCGTGCCTTCGGCGTTGTCGTGCACGGCCAAATCGGTGACCAGGTTCATGGCTAGTTCGGGCAGGTTCAGATCGTCCTCCGGCGGGGAGGTCAGCTTCTCCCAGTGGCGCACGGCTTCCCAGCCGACGAAGCCGACCAGCCCGGAGGTCAGCGGCGGCAGCGATTCGAAGCGTTCCGTGCGCAGCGCCTCCACGGTGGCGCGCAGCGCCTCCACCGGGTTGCCGTCGCGCGGCACGCCCACCGGCGGCTCGCCCAGCCAGTGCGCCTGTCCGTCCTTGGTGGTCAGCGTCGCCCGCGAATGGGCCCCGATAAACGAATAGCGCGACCAGACGCCTCCCACGGCAGCGGATTCCAGCAGGAAGGTGCCCGGCCGCTCGCCCGCAAGTTTGCGGTAGATCGAAATCGGGGTCTGGTCATCGGCGAGCACCTTGAGGGACACCGGGATTACCCGTCGGTTCCGCGCCAGGGTGCGGAATTCTTCCAGGCTGGGGCTGATGACTCCGAGGTCCTGCATGCGTTATCCGTCTTTCGCTTCAGTCGCTGATCAAGCTGGGGTTGGAAAAAGGGGCCGGCAGCTTCTTCAGCTGTCCAGCGCTGGTGTCTCGTCCGACGCCTGACGGCGGCCGGCAACAGCGTCGAGGTCGCGGCCGTCAAAGCAGGTGCGGGTGCCCGTGTGGCAGGCCGCCCCCACTTGGTCCACCCGGACCAACAGGGCATCGCCGTCGCAGTCCAAGGCCACCGACTTCACGAACTGCACGTGCCCGGACGTATCGCCCTTGCGCCAGTATTCCTGCCGCGAGCGTGAATAAAACGTCACACGGCCGCTGGTCAATGTGCGGTGCAGCGCCTCATCGTCCATCCAGCCGAGCATCAGCACCTCGCCGGAATCGAACTGCTGGACCACCGCGGCCACCAGGCCCGCGGAGTCGCGTTTGAGCCGCTGGGCGACGGCAGGATCGAGGGCCGTCGGAGCGGCGGCGGGCGGCAGAGTCTTCGGGGAATCAGGCTGGGACGACATCCCTACAAGTCTAGTGCCAAGTCCCGGTGCCCCCTGCCCGCGCCAGGACGGCTTGGACGGACCGGATTTGCGGCCCGAAAACGGCGCCTTCGTGCTAGGTTCAGAAGTGATGCATTACGTAAATCCGTCCCGTGAAGTCCTGGCCGAGACCTTGCTGGCTGCCGGGCCGGATTCGCCCACCCTGTGCGCGGGATGGAAGACGGCGGAGCTTGCCGCGCACCTCTATATTCGCGAACACCGGGTGGGTGCAGCCCTCGGGCTGGCCTTTAAGCCGCTCGCCAAGGTTTCCGACGTCGCCACCAGGAAGACGGCGGACAAGGCCCGTGCCACCGCCGGCTACGCCAAACTGGTGGAAGCCTTCCGCGCCGGGCCGCCGGCCATGTCGCCGTTCAAGGTCCCGGCCCTGGATAACGTGGCCAATCTGGTGGAATTCTTCGTCCATACCGAGGACGTGCGCCGCGCCACCGACCGCTGGGCGCCGCGCGCCCTGGACGAGGACTACTCAACGGCGCTGTGGGACGACTTGGTCAAGCGTGCCGCGCTGTTGTACCGGGGAGTGGACCTGGGCATCGTGCTGGTCCGTCCGGACGGACCGCGGCACGTGGCCAAGCGCGCGCCGGTTTCGGTGGCCATCGTCGGAGAACCCAGCGAGCTGCTGATGCATGCCTTCGGCCGCACCAAGCATGCCTTGGTCACCTTTGAGGGCCAGCCCGATGCGCTGGCCCTGCTGGAGAGCGCCGAAATCGGCCTCTGAATCTCAGCGGACCGGGTAGCCCGCGTCCCGGATGGCCTGCTTGACCTGGGCAATCGCGTCGTCGGGACCAAAGTGGAACACCGAGGCGGCCAGCACGGCGTCGGCTCCGGCGGCCACGGCCGGCGGGAAATGCTCCGGCTTGCCGGCGCCGCCCGAAGCGATCAGCGGTACGTTCACGGCGGCCCGGACGGCGCGGATCATTTCCAGGTCGAACCCGTCCTTGGTGCCGTCGGCGTCGATCGAGTTAAGCAGCAGCTCCCCCACGCCGCGCTCCGCTGCTTCCTTCGCCCACTGCACCGCGTCGATCCCGGTGCCCCGGCGGCCGCCGTGCGTGGTGACTTCGAATCCGGAGGCTACCGAGGGATTGTCGGTGCGGCGGGCATCCAGGGAGAGCACCAGCACCTGTGAGCCAAAATGGCGGGTGATTTCGTCAATCACGTCGGGCCGGGCAACCGCGGCGGTATTGATCGCGGCCTTGTCGGCTCCGAACCGCAGCAGCTTGTCCACATCGGCGACTTCCCGCACGCCGCCGCCTACGGTCAGCGGGATGAACACTTCCTCGGCGGTGCGGGCCACGACGTCGAACGTCGTTTCACGGTTGCCGGAGGAAGCGGTCACGTCCAGGAACGTCAGCTCGTCGGCGCCGGCACGGTCGTACCGGTGCGCCAGCTCCACCGGATCACCGGCGTCGCGCAGGCCTTCGAAATTAACTCCCTTGACCACACGTCCGGCGTCGACGTCGAGGCAGGGGATAACGCGGATGGCAACAGTCATGGCTTACTCCGGAGCGATCAGATGCGGCAGGCGTGGATGGTGCTGACCAGAATGGCCCGGGCACCGAGATCGTAGAGCTCGTCCATGATCCGGTTGGTCTGGTTCCGGCGGACCATTGAACGCACGGCCACCCAGTCGGTGTCGCGCAGCGGCGAGACCGTGGGTGATTCCAGACCGGGGGTCAGCGTCGCGGCGGCATCCACCAGATCCTTGCGGATGTCGTAGTCCATCATCACGTATTCGCGGGCCACAATCACACCGCGCAGCCGGCGCATCAGCACTGCCAGCCCGGGCGGAGGGGCCTCACCGGAGCGGCCGATCAGCACGGCCTCGGACTTCAGGATGGGGTCGCCGAAGATCTCCATGCCTGCGGCGCGCAGCGTGTTGCCGGTTTCCACAACATCGGCAATCGCATCGGCAACACCCAGGCGGACGGAGGATTCAACCGCTCCGTCCAAGCGGACGACGGAGGCTTCGACGCCGCGCTCGGACAGGTAGCTGCGCAAGAGCCCGTCGTAGCTGGTGGCCAGGCGCTTGCCGTTCAATTGCTCGGCGCGGGAGAACTCCCCCACCGGGCCGGCGAAGCGGAACGTGGAGGTCCCGAACCCGAGGTTCATCAGCTCCACCGCCTCCACCTGGGCGTCCAGGAACAGGTCGCGGCCGGTGATGCCGACGTCCAGGGTGCCGGACCCTACATAGACGGCGATGTCGCGGGGGCGCAGGAAGAAGAACTCAATATCGTTGTCCGGGTCGGTCATGACCAGTTCGCGGGTGTCGCGGCGCTGGCGGTAACCGGCTTCCCCCAGCATGGCGGAGGCGGCCTCGGACAGGGATCCCTTGTTGGGAACAGCTACACGGAGCATGTGAAAGTCTTTCTGGAATCGGCTCGGCCGCAGCGCGGCCTTCAAGGATGGGTCGGCCTGGGTCCGGGCGGGGCGACGACGAGGGCGGCGTCCCGCTACAGATGCTTGTAGACGTCCTCCAGCTGCAGTCCCTTGGCGATCATCAGGACCTGCAGGTGGTACAGCAGCTGGGAGATTTCCTCGGCGGCGGCTTCGTCGGTTTCGTATTCGGCTGCCATCCAGACTTCGGCGGCCTCTTCGACGACCTTTTTCCCGATCCCGTGGATGCCGGAATCCAGCTCGGCTACCGTACGGGAGCCCTCCGGGCGCTGCTGCGCCTTGTCGCTCAGTTCCGCAAACAGGGATTCGAAGGATTTCACGCCCTTTAGCCTACGTCAGGAGCGCGCGACGGCGACAAACCGCCATCCCCATTGTGACGAAGAACCCCTCCGGCGCGCCGGGCTGCCGCTCAGACGCCCATGCCTCGGAGCGTGGCCGCGGTCGTCAGGGCCGCGGTGACCGCTTCGTGCCCCTTGTCCTCGGTGGAGTCCGCCAGACCTGCACGGTCCAGGCCTTGCTGCTCCGTATCGCAGGTGAGCACGCCGAAGCCCACCGGCTTGCCGGTCCGGACGCTGACCTCGGTCAGGCCCTCCGTGGCGGCCTGGCACACGTATTCGAAGTGCGGCGTGCCCCCGCGGATCACGACGCCGAGCGCCACCACTGCGTCATAGTGCGGGGCCAGGCGGGCGGCTGCCACGGGCAGCTCGAAGGCGCCGGGCACGCGGACCACGGCAGGGTCGTCGATCCCCGCCTCGGAGGCCGCGCGCAGGGCGCCGTTGACCAGACCGTCCATGATCTGGGTGTGCCAACTGGCGGCGACAATGGCGAGCTTCAGCCCGCCGGTCGCCTCCTGCAGGCCGGTGATGTCGATGACTGGGGCTCCGTGTCCGCTCATGTTCTTCCTTCGTGAATGTTGTGTCAGTAGTGGATGTGTGGCCGGGGCGCAGGCGTCAGCTCTGCTGCACCGGTGTGGTCTGCAGGACGGCCAGCCGGTGGTCCATCCGGTCCCGCTTCGTCTCCAGATAGCGGCGGTTCTGCTCGCGGAAGGGAACTTCAGCGGTCACCATCTCCACCACCTTGATCCCCAGTGCTGCCAGAGTCACGCTCTTGACCGGGTTGTTGCTCAGCAGCCGGATGGACCCAATGCCCATGGCTCGCAGGATGGCAGCCGCAGCCGAATAGTCGCGCGCATCCACGGGCAGCCCCAACTGCTCGTTGGCTTCCACGGTGTCAGCGCCGGCTTCCTGCAGGGCGTAGGCCCGCATTTTGTTGGCCAGTCCGATGCCGCGCCCCTCCTGGCCTCGCAGGTACAGGACGGTTCCGCCTTGCTCGCCGATCAGCCCCAGCGCCTGTTCCAGTTGTTCGCCGCAGTCGCAGCGGTAGGACGCGAACACGTCCCCGGTCAGGCATTCGGAGTGCAGCCGGACCAGCGGCTCGGCCGCCGGCTGGACTGGTGAGGTGATGCTCAGGTGCTCCACGCCGGTGGCGGCATCCGTCCAGGCCTGCGCCGTGAAGTTGCCGAAGCCGGTGGGCAGCTGGACCGACGGGCCGGCCTCGACCGTCGCGGCCGGCGCCTTTTCGCGGATCTTGTCAGTGGCCACGGTCCGCCGCCTTCGAAAGGGAGGCCGGGGCCGGTGCCCCGGACAGGTGGTTCGCGAGGTCCTCGATCGAGACCAGCGGGCAGTTGTGTTCGTCGGCGAAGGCGCGCAGGGCCGGCAGCCGCATCATGTCCCCCTCGTCATGCACCAGCTCGGCGATGACGCCGACCGGCGCCCGCCCGCCCAAGCGGCACAGGTCCACGGCGGCCTCGGTGTGTCCGCGCCGCGCCAGCACTCCGCCGTCGACCGCGCGCAAGGGAAAGACATGGCCGGGCCGGGTCAAGTCCGCGGCGGTGCTTTCCGCCCCGGCGAGCACCGATGCGGTGCGCGCCCGATCCGCGGCACTAATCCCGGTGGTCACACCGGCGGCAGCATCGCAGGACACCGTATAGGCCGTGCCCTTGGCATCCTGGTTAACCTCGACCATCGGCGGCAGCCCCAGTTCGTCGGCGCGGGCCGCCGCGAGCGGCACGCAAATGACGCCCGACGTATGGCGGATGGTCCAGCCCATCAGCTCGGGGGTGGCTGCGTCCGCGGCGAAGATGATGTCGCCCTCGTTTTCCCGGTCCTCGTCATCAACGACCACGACGGCGCGGCCCGCGGCGATCGCCGCCACGGCGGATTCGATGGTGTCGAGCGCGATCCGCGGCTCCACCGCGGCGCTCATGACCGGGCTCCCGGGGTAAAGGCCAGCAGGCGCTCGGCGTACTTGGCCAGCACGTCCACTTCCAGGTTCACCGTGTCGCCGGGCTGCTTCGCGCCCAGCCCGGTGTCGGCCAGGGTGGTGGGAATCAGGCCCACTTCGAAGAACTGCGTCGCCGCTGCTGCATCGCTGACCGAGGTAACCGTCAGCGAGACGCCGTCGACGGCGATGGACCCTTTCTCCGCGATGTAGCGGGCCAGCTCCTGGGGTACGGTGAAACGCAGCCGTTCCCAGTCGCCCAGGTCCTCGCGTTCAGCCAGCGTGACCACGCCGTCCACATGCCCTTGGACCACGTGGCCGTCCAGCCGCCCGCCGGCCGGCACGCAGCGTTCCAGGTTGACACTCTGTCCCGGCTGGAGCGAGCCGGTGGTGGTGCGGGTGAGCGTCTCGCCCATCACGTCCACGCTGACCCGGCTGCCGTCCAGCGCGACGGCGGTGAGGCACACGCCGTTGACGGCGATCGACCCGCCGAGCCCGAGGCCGGGTGCCGTCCGGGGCGCGGTGAAGGTCAGCACGGCGCTGTCGGTGGCCGGACTCAGGTCCAGCGATTCAACCCGCCCTTGTTCGGCGATGATTCCGGTAAACATTCACTTGCCTTTCTGGGTGCCGCGGAACGGCAGGGGTTCAAGGTGCAGGCGCAGGTCAGCGCCCAAGGTGCGGGCAATGCCGCCGGCGCTATCCCAGCGCCACCGGCCTGCCTCGGTCAGTGTCCCGATGCCGAGGTCGGACACCGCGCGGGTGCCGGCACCGAGCATCAGCGGCGCCAGATAGAGGACCAGTTCATCGACCAGGTCGGCGCGCAGGAAGGCCGAGGCAATGGTGGCTCCGCCTTCGATCATGGCGTGGTCAACACCACGCCCGGCCAGGTCGGCCAATACTTCGGCGGGATCATGCGTGGCCAGCTGCAGGAAACGGCCATCGGTGCCGCGGACTGCCACGTCTGCGGGCACCTTCCGGCGCCCCATCACGACGCGCAGGGGCTGGCCGGGAGTCTCGGCTCCGGCCCGGTCCCGGGCGGTCAGCCGGGGGTTGTCGGCGGCGATGGTTCCGTTTCCGGCGATGATCGCATCCGCGCGGGAGCGGATGCCGTGGCTGTCGGCTCGGGCTTCCTCCCCGGTGATCCATTGGCTGGTGCCGTCTGCCGCAGCGATCAGCCCGTCCACCGTCTGGGCGATGTGCAGCGTGGTGAACGGCCGACCTTCCCGCCGGGCCTGGAACCAGCGGTGGTTCAGCTCCTGCGCCTGCTGCGGCATCAGCCCGGTGCGGACGGCGACGCCGGCTGCGGCCAGCCGCTGGGCTCCGCCGGCGGCCTGGTCGGTGGGGTCGGCCGCAGCGTAGATGAGCGAACCGACGCCCGCTTCCAGGATGGCGCCGGAACAGGGGCCCGTGCGGCCGCGGTGATTGCACGGCTCCAGGGTCACCAGCATGGTGCAGTCCGCCAGCTCGGCTTCGCGCCCCGACGGCACGTTCGCCAGCGCATCCACTTCGGCGTGCGGCGTGCCCGCTCCCCGGTGGTACCCGGTGCTGAGCACCTCGCCGCGCGGGTCGATGATCGCCGCTCCCACCAAGGGATTTGCCCCGCGCACGCCCTGCCCGGCGGCCCGGAGTGCCAGCTCCATGCCGCGCTGCTCCGCCGTCGAAAATTGCTGGCTGATGCCAGCGGCTGGCTGGCTCATGGCACACGCACCGGCTCGTCGTCGCCGCCGGCCCGTGCCGGCTGCCCGATTCGCGGATCGGGGTGCAGCGTCTGCACCTCGGGCTTGGCCTGTGCATTGGCCCGCCACCAGACGAAGAATCCGACCAGGGTGAAGCCGCCGTAGAAGAGATACATGAAGGCGCTGGCGTAGTAGCCGGCGCTGAACAGCAGCGGCACGCCCACAATGTCCACCGCGACCCAGATCAGCCAGAATTCAACCCAGCCGCGCGCCATGCCGTAGGTGGCCAGCAGCGAACCGACGAAGGTCCAGGCATCGGCCCACACCGGCTCGTAGGACCCGAGGGCAGCGAAGACCGGTGTCAGGGCCACAGTGCCCAAGAGCAGTGCCGCCACCAGGCCCACACGCGCCTTGGCGCCGGCCCACTGCGGGGTAATGGCGGTGCCGGTGCCGTTTCGGGCGGCGCGCCAGCGGTTCCAGCCGTAAACTGCCACCGCAATGAACATGATTTGCCGGCCGGCCTGTCCCAGCAGGTTGGCCGTGCTGGCCGAGCCGAACAGCGAGCCAAGGAAGACGGTCAGCAGCAGGAGGTTGCCGACGATGCCCACCGGCCAGGCCCATACTTTTCGGCGCATGCCGCCGAGGGCGCTGAGGAGTCCAAAAATGTTTCCCAGAACTTCGCGCAGCAGCAGTGAGCTGCCGGCAACGGGAATCTGAGCTTCAAAGAGCCACCGCAGAAAATCCATGCCGTTCCTTTCGAGCCGCGGCGGCTCCGGGGGAACGACAGTGCGGTAGGTCCGGGCGCTCCGGGTTAACGGCCAGTGACCGTACCCGGTGGCCCATGGCTGCCACCTGTACGTGCTTCTCCCATCCAGACTTTAACTGTCGGTACCGGAATTCCACCGGTTCAACCGTTGCCT